>CAJJDJ010000035.1 GCA_905182825.1 Thiotrichaceae bacterium UBA7359 | reverse complement strand
ATAAAGGTTCAGAAGCAGCAGCAGCAGCATTAGAGATGATTAGTGTACTGAAAAAAATAAAATCATGAACAGCAATATTACTGCAATTAGTAAACGTGCACGAATCAAGGCTAGACGAAACACTGTTCAAGCATTATACGAATGGTTTATGACAGGAAAAAATGTCAGTGAAGTCATCGCTGAATTTGAAAGCGATGAACAGACATTGGCAAAAACAGATGTTGAATACTTTAAGTTGTTACTAAGAGGAACTATCAAATATAGCACTGAACTTGACTTAAGGATTTCCAGTTTAATCGATAGACCAGTAAATGAACTTGACGCAATTGAACGTGCCATTCTACATATTGGCTGTTATGAGTTAAAATATCATCTTGAGATTCCTTGGCGAATTGTTGTCAATGAATCCATAGAATTAGCTAAAATTTTTGGTGCAGAACAATCATATAAGTATATCAATGGAATTCTCGATAAAGTTGCCAAAGAACTAAGATCGATAGAAATTAGCAATGCTAGTCAATCATAGAATTTTTGCACTTCTGTTAATATTTCTTTCATGATTAATGTTTCACATGAGTGAATTTGAAATAATAGAACGATTTTTTAAAAAAGCTCATCCCAATAGTAAGGGCGACCTTGCTTTAGGTATAGGTGATGATGCAGCCATCATTAATGTTCCTGAAGATTCTGAGTTAGTTATGTCGATGGATACATTAGTTTCAGGAGTCCATTTTTTTGAAGATGCATCAGCCGAAAATATTGCCTTTAAATCACTATCAGTTAATTTGAGTGATATTGCAGCTATGGGCGCATCACCACGTTGGATTAGTCTGGCGTTAACATTACCGGAAAAAGATCTGGGTTGGATTGAGAGATTTGCATCAAGCTTTAATACATTAGCAGAAGAACATTCTCTAGTGTTGATAGGTGGCGATCTAACACAAGGCCCATTATCTATAACAGTTCAGATACATGGTGTTAATCCAAAAGGAAAATCTTTGCGCCGTAGTGGTGCTAATCCCGGCGATGTGATTTATGTCAGTGGTAACTTGGGAGCCGCAGCATATGCATTAAAGAATATAGAAGGAAGTATTTTATATCCGGCAGCTACGGAAAAAGAAATTCAACAATTACATCGACCAAAAGCAAGAATAAAAACTGGAATCGCCTTAAGAGATGTAGCTACAAGTTGTATCGATATTTCTGATGGTTTAATTGCAGATCTTCAACATATACTTAAAGCGAGTCAGGTTGGTGCTGAGATAGAACTTTCTGATATTCCTTATTCTGATAGTTTGATAAAACTGAAGAGTGAACTTGCTATTGAATTAGCCTTGACAGGTGGGGATGATTACGAGCTCTGTTTTACGATACCAAATAGTTTGTCTAACACATCATTAGAAGAGATTGCTATTAATTGCCCGATAACTAAAATAGGCTTTATTAACAATAAAAATGCATCGCTTGTATTAAGAAAAGAAAATGAAGAAGTTTATTTTCTTAAATCTAAATCATATAATCATTTCTAATAAATATCAGCAATGAAGATTTAGCTTGTTGGAGTATTAAAATAACACAAACTTTTTATTATTAGATTTTTATGCAATGCAGTTATTGAAGATTACTATAATCGTTCTCTAATCTTATTCGGCGCATAGGGATCAGATTAAATGAACGACAGTATGTTTTGCTTGGTTAACATCAGGCATTAACTCGCATGCCTTCATATCAATGAAATTATATATATTCAAGTGATAGGTCAGATCTATGCGTTTTCTATTCTCTTCCTGATATTAACTAATGAATAAACCAATATCAGGAAATAGTGAGAACGTAATAAAGAGCTCATAATGAAGCTTTGGTAGTTCCCATATCCACTAATCATTTTGAGTGATTCAGTCAGCTCGAATTCTTGAAACACTAAATATTATCCGAAACTTGCTTAAAGTACTATAATAACGTCATGAAATTATTGATACGTAACCTTGCCCGTACAACCACAGAAGCAGATGTTCATGCTAAATTTGCACCTTTTGGAAGAGTCCAATCTTGTTCAATAGTATTAGATAAAGAGACCGGGGATTCAAAAGGGTTTGGTTTTATTCAAATGCCTATGCTGGGTGAAGCCAAGGCAGCGATGAAAGCTCTTAACGGTAAAGAATTTGATGGCAATAAAATCCGAGTAAAAAAAGCGGAAATAAAAGTCATTATAGAAGAGGGCGTTGACTCTGAAAATAAAAACGAGAATATTCATAGTGAGTCAGTCTGGAGTAAAAATACTAAAAAGTAGCTAGAATTTAACAGGAATATTTCTTTAGCTATCTGGTTAATTACAATTATTGCTAAGCACTCGCATTGAATCTAACGACTATGAAGTGATAGTAACACTCAGCTTGTTCAGTAAATGCTCAATGCATTACTCAACCTCTTATATGTAACTGTGCCTCACGTTATGATTTTATATTCCGACTTTCTTTGTAAAATAATCTTTTGCCATCTTTCTGGTCCGGTTCGATGAACTGAATTACCATTAACGTCTACAGCAACGGTTACTGGCATATCCTTTACTTCGAATTCATGTATTGCTTCCATGCCTAATTCGGGGAAAGCAATAACTTTCGAATGTGTGATTGCTTTTGATACAAGATAAGCGGCGCCACCGACGGCCATTAGATAAACAGCTTTGTGTTTCTTGATAGCCGCAATACCCATTGGTCCACGCTCTGCTTTCCCGACCATGCCGATCAAACCAGTTTTGCTCAACATCATTTCAGTAAACTTATCCATGCGTGTTGCAGTAGTGGGACCGGCCGGGCCAACCACTTCTTCACGGACGGGATCGACTGGTCCGACGTAATATATGAAGCGATTTTTGAAATCGACACCTTCAGGTAAAGGTTCTCCCTTATCAAACAAGTCCTGAATCTTTTTATGTGCTGAATCGCGTCCTGTTAACATTTTTCCAGAGAGTAATACGGTTTCTCCTGGTTGCCATTCTTTTAATTCTTGCGAAGTAATGGTGTCAAGATTGACACGTCTAGCAGAGGGACCAACATCCCAAGTAACTTTCGGCCAGTCATCTAAATCAGGTGGTGTTTGTAATGCAGGACCAGAACCATCCAATACGAAATGTGCATGACGTGTCGCTGCGCAGTTCGGAATCATAGCAACAGGTTTGTTCGCTGCATGGGTTGGATAATCTTTTATCTTTACATCTAATACCGTGGTTAAGCCCCCGAGACCTTGTGCACCGATACCAAGTTCGTTTACCCGTTTATAAATTTCAAGTCTCAGTTCTTCAATTCTATTTTTTGCACCACGCGATTTTAATTCTTGTATATCAATTGATTCCATTAATGACTCTTTCGCCATTAACATGGCTTTTTCTGCCGTACCACCAATACCAATTCCGAGCATGCCCGGTGGACACCAACCGGCACCCATCGTGGGTACAGTTTTAACCACCCAGTCTACGATGTCGTCAGAAGGGTTCAACATGACGAATTTTGATTTGGCTTCTGAACCGCCACCTTTTGCAGCGACCTGAATGTCTACTTTATCGCCTTTGACAATATTCATATGAATCACAGCTGGTGTGTTGTCTCCAGTGTTTTTCCTGGCGCCGGCAGGGTCAGCCATGATTGAGGCACGTAATCTATTATCAGGGTGGTTATATGCAAGGCGTACACCCTCATTGATCATATCTTCAACAGAGATTTCAGCATCCCATTGGATATCCATACCGACGTTTATAAAAACAGTGACGATACCCGTGTCCTGACATATAGGGCGATGACCTTCGGCGCACATACGTGAATTAATTAATATTTGTGCCATGGCATCCTTAGCAGCACTCGCTTCTTCCATTTCGTAGGCATCATTGACGGCATGAATAAAATCCAAGGGGTGATAATAAGAAATATATTGCAAAGCATCAACGACGCTTTCGATTAAATCATTTTGTTTTATTATGGTCATTTAATATTGCCTCGAGTCTAGTCAATTTAAATAATATAGTTCTATTATAATGTTTTTTTATCTGTTCAGCTTGATTACGGGCAAAAAAAAGGCGACTTAAAGTCGCCTTTTTGCTGATGTTAAAAGTGCTTAATTTACTACAGCAACCGGAATTGACTCAAGTTTAAATTGTGCTTGTGATGCACTCTTTTGGAAAGACTCGATCTCGTTAAAATTAAGATAGCGATATACATCCTCTGCCATAGGGTCGAGATCTGCTGCGAATTTCATATATTCATCCATGCTCGGGATATGCCCCAAGATGGAAGATACTGCAGCTACTTCAGCAGAGGCCAAATAGACATTTGCACCATCACCTAACCGATTTGGAAAGTTACGCGTTGAAGTAGACACTACAGTAGATTTTTCTTTAACCCGTGCCTGATTACCCATACAAAGTGAACAACCTGGCATTTCTAAATTGGCACCCGTTTTTTTAAATATTGTGTAATAACCTTCTTCCGTTAGTTGATGTTGATCCATCTTGGTTGGAGGCGATATCCAGAGTTGCGTAGGGATTGGGCCCTCAATTTTATCTAACATCTTCCCAGCGGCACGAAAATGACCAATGTTTGTCATGCAAGAACCAATAAAGACTTCATCAATCTTGGTGCCAGACACTTCTGATAATGTTTTTACATCATCGGGATCATTCGGACAGGCTAAGATAGGTTCTTTGATTTCATTCAGGTCGATTTCAAATATTTTGGTGTATTCAGCATCCGCGTCAGGTTCCATTAAAACTGGGTTCGCAATCCACTCTTCCATGATTTTTGCGCGACGTTCAAGTGTGCGTGCATCACTATAATTTTCGCTTATCATCCAACGCAATAAGGTTATATTAGATTCTAAGTATTCAATGATGGATTTTTTGCCTAAGCGAATAGTACAGCCACCGGCCGAACGTTCTGCACTGGCATCAGATAGTTCGAATGCTTGTTCGCATTTAAGATCCGGTAATCCTTCGATCTCAAGGATTCGACCAGAGAAGATATTTTTCTTGCCTTCTTTTGCTACAGTCATGTCACCTGAATTAATCGCGGCCAGAGGAATTGAATTGACTAAATCACGTAAGGTGATACCCGGTTGCATTTTACCTTTAAAGCGTACTAATACAGATTCTGGCATATCCAATGGCATTACACCTGTAGCCGCAGCAAAGGCAACTAGTCCAGAACCAGCTGGAAAGGAAATCCCAATTGGAAAACGTGTATGTGAATCACCGCCAGTTCCTACTGTATCAGGCAATAACATTCGGTTTAACCAAGAATGAATGATTCCATCACCCGGTCTTAACGCCACACCACCACGGGTCTGAATAAAATCAGGCAGGGTGTGATGGGTAATTTCATCGATCGGTTTTGGATACGCTGCAGTATGACAAAATGATTGCATAACCAAGTCGGCAGAAAAACCGAGACAAGCCAGATCTTTTAACTCATCGCGAGTCATTGGTCCCGTTGTATCTTGTGAGCCAACAGTGGTCATCTTAGGCTCACAGTAAGTGCCAGGTCGAATACCTTCAACGCCACAAGATTGACCAACCATTTTCTGTGCCAAGGTATAACCTTTCCCGGTATCATTTGTAGGTATAGGTACACGGAATAAATCGCTATTTTTTAAACCCAATGCTTTACGAGCACGAGTTGTTAAACCACGACCAATAATTAAAGGAATGCGTCCACCGGCTTGTACCTCATCAAGAAGAATGTTGGTTTTTAATGAAAATTCACAGATTTCTTCACCCGTTTCGGCGTTTTTGATCTTGCCCTCATAAGGGTATATATCGATAATATCGCCCATGTTCATTTTGCTGACATCACACTCAATAGGGAGTGCACCAGCGTCTTCCATTGTGTTGAAAAAGATAGGTGCAATTTTACCACCGAGACAATAACCACCATCACGTTTATTAGGAATAAATGGAATATCATCGCCCATATGCCAGAGCACAGAGTTAGTCGCCGATTTACGAGAAGAGCCTGTGCCCACAACATCACCAACATATGCTAGTGGATAACCTTTCGCTTTCAATGATTCGATTTGTTTGATGGCGCCGATTTCACCTGGTTTATCTGGCGTTATGCCATCACGTTTCATTTTTAACATGGCTAATGCATGTAATGGAATATCAGGTCGAGACCATGCATCGGGAGCAGGTGAAAGGTCATCTGTATTAGTCTCTCCTGAAACTTTGAATACGGTAACCGTTATTTTTTCAGCCAAACTTGGTTTGGAAGTAAACCATTCGGCATCTGCCCATGATTGAATAATTTTTTTCGCATGTTCGTTGCCAGCATTGACTTTTTCTTGGATATCATGAAATGCGTCGAACATTAACAATGTATGTGATAACGCTTTTACAGCAGTTGTTGCCAGAGCGTCATCATCAAGGCACTCCATTAACGGCAGGATATTGTAGCCACCTAGCATTGTTCCCAGAAGTTCCACCGCTTTGACTTTATCGATTAAAGGAGATTCAGCTTCACTTTTGGTTATGGCTGCTAAAAACCCTGCTTTGATATAGGCTGCTTGGTCAACACCGGCAGGGACACGATTTGTAATCAGATCGAGAATAAAGTTTTCTTCTCCAGCAGGAGGACTTTTCAACAACTCAATTAGTGCAGATGTTTGTTCTGGTGATAATGGTTGTGGTACGACTCCTTGGTCGGCCCGTTCTTGTATATGTTGACGATAATCTTCGAGCAAAACACTTCTCCTTTAATAATTCTCTGATGAATGCCTGTATATAGCCTCCAAACGAAGGGCGGCTAGTATAAATGAAGATCTCATGAATGTTTAATCGAATTTTGATTTGTTTTGACGCAAGTCTAGTCTACTGAATCGATTATGCCCCCGCCAAGACAGGCATCTTCTTTATAAAAAACAATGAATTGACCGGGTGTAATGGCTCTTTGGGATAAATCAAAACTCACACTACAGCTGTCATTATCAATTTTTTCGATAGTACAGCTTTGATCTGCTTGACGATAACGATTTTTTGCCTGACATTTATACGGGACATCAGGGATTTCTTCTGAAATCCAGTTAATACTTGATGCCATCAGTCCACGACTATGAAGTAATGGATGATCATGATCTTGAACAACGATTAATTCATTTTCTTCAATATTTTTTTGTACAACATACCAGGGCGCATCAATAGCACCTTTTACACCACCAATACCCAAACCTTGTCGTTGTCCAAGTGTGTAATAAAAGACACCGTCGTGTTCACCAATTATTTTTTCATCAATTGTTTTAATAGAACCGGGATCAGGAGTGATGTAGCGGCTTAGGAACTGACGAAAAGGTTGTTCGCCAATAAAACAAATGCCGGTGCTATCTTTTTTATCGTGTGTTATCAAACCTGCTTTTTCAGCATGTAGTCTGACTTCAGTTTTATCAAGTTCGCCGATGGGGAACATCGATTTTTCCAGCTGTGTTTGATTTAAGCGACATAAAAAGTAACTTTGATCTTTATTTAGATCAAGCCCTTTTAGTAACTCGAATGAATTTGCTTGTTGATGAATGCGAGCATAATGACCTGTGGCAATTTTAGATGCTCCCAAATTTTCTGCATGTTCCAAAAATACCTTAAATTTAATTTCCTGATTACACAAAACATCAGGATTAGGCGTACGTCCATTTTTGTATTCTTTGATAAAGTTCTTAAAAACTTTATCCCAATAGTCAGAAGAAAGATCTACGGTATTTAAAGGGATGTCGAGTTTATCGCAAACCATCATGGCATCTTCAACATCATTTTCCCATAAACAAGAACCATCTTTAGTTGTATCATTCCAATTCTTCATGAATAAGCCTTCAACTTCATAGCCTTGTTCTTTCAGTAACATTGCAGTTACCGAAGAATCGACTCCACCAGAGATGCCAACAATAATTTTATTATTAATTTTTTTATTCACTGTTGAGGTGATAGTGAATTAATTCGAGTGGATAACGCTTGCCACTTTGGTAATCTTTAATACAACGAGATACTAGTGGACTTCGTAATCTTCTTTGCTTTTTTTCAATCTCTTCGGATGTTAACCAAATAGTACGAATTATTTCAGCATCAAGAGCTTGTCCTAGGTGTTCTTCGATACAGTTCCCATAAAAGCAAAAACGTAAATAAGTAATATCTAGCTGATGTGGGTTAGAATAAAGATAAACTCCAACCAATGATTCTGGTTCAAATTCCCAGGCTGTTTCCTCCATGACTTCACGTTTGACGGCTTCAATTAAGGTTTCGCCATGCTCCAGATGTCCAGCTGGTTGATTGAATACAAGTTTTCCATTGATTGATTCTTCAACTAATAGAAATCGATTGTTCTGTTCAATAATTGCAGCAATAGTCGTGTTTGGTCTCCACTGCATTGTGATTTCCTTGGTAATTATATGTTGTTAAATAAATACTGATGCTTTTAAGGATATTCTGAAACTAATATACTACATCGTCTGTTTTAATTATTTTTTTCTATTTTTACTATATCGGGATTATCCCAGCTACCCTTAATGCTATATTGATATCTTAGGATATTATCTATTTTTTCTGGAATAGACTTGAATAATTCGCCAGTAAGATAAATAACGGCACCTACTCCGACACCTATAGGTCCAAATAATGCGCTAGCAAGAGGTAAACTGTTAGATACTTTGGGTGTTATTGTTGCAATCTGATCATAATCTTTTGTGACGATTCCAGTTCGGCCACTGATTATGATATCTGCAGCCGGACCAAACATTTCGAGATCATTTGTGTACGCATGACCTTTATCCATATTAAAACTTCCACTAATACTATCGAATGCAAATCCTTCATTGAAAAGATCTGTAAAATCAAGAGCGAGTCTTCTTGGTAAAGTTTGAATACTGAGCAGTCCAAATAATCGACCTGCAGATGGGTTGATGTCAAGGAACTGACCTTTATCAATTTTCATCATGAGCTCACCAATAATTTTATCCATAGAAAAATTCATTGGCGTATCCATCCAATTTGCATTCATTTCAATTATTGTTTTACCATCTTGAATGTTGGCGGAGTCATAGTTGAATATAGAGAGCATAGTTTCAATAGAGCCAGATTCTAATTTGGCATAAAATTCAGAACGGTCTACATCTTCTATACTCAACCATTTACCATTTGCTGTAATGTTAAAATCAGACTTCGAAATACTTAGGTTACGAACATTAATACCATTTACAACATTGTTAGTTTGTAACTCAAGTTTTCCGAGTTGGTTACCATTATAATTAAAGTTTTTAACGCTGATATCTAATTCGGGTATCTTCTCTATTTCAAACGGTCTTGAATTGTTTTTATCTTTAATGCTGTATAATGATAGTGATTCTAATTCAACAATCAATTTATCATATTGATTTTCAACAGTTTTTATTAATTGAGTGTAACCTTTAATGTCACTCCCATCAAAAACAACTTTCCATTCTTCAGCTGGATTACTTAAATTTATTTTGACATCTTTAAAATTATTGTTGAAGACTTGTAATTCACCAATAATGAATTCTCCAATTACACTACTGGTTTTATGTAATACATTGTTCCGTGATTGAACGTTATTGTCTATTGCAATGACATCTATCCATTTCGACAGATTTAATTCATTGAGTTCACCTTGTATTGATACATCGCCTATTTGTGACGATTCACCATGTTGTTGGCCTAAACCGACAAGTATATTCTTAACCATAAAATTCTTGCTGTTGTCGATATTGACATCAGTAAAAAAAACATTATCAAAGTTAAAATTAATTTTATTAATTGATGTGTCAGTCAATTTAGTCGATAAAGTTAAAAGTCGTGAGTCTTCTTTTCTTTTATCAAAAGGGTAAGGCATATTTATCTCAATACCACTCAAATCAGAGCTTAATTCGACATCTCTGATTGTTATATTGTCGTCTGATATTGTTTTTTTAAGTGAGAGGAACCATTTACTTTCCCCATCAAAATAAGGACTCATTCTTTTGCCGATTTTTTTGAATGATGGAAAGAAACTGCCAAGTTGGTTCACGATAAAGGCTTTGTCAGCAAAGCCAGATATTTCATATATTTCAGAGGTAGATTCATCAGGATCTATTCTGGGAATATTCAAAGTTACCGGCAAACCATGGTATAAAGCATGGATACTATTGGCCCATATATTATGATTGATAAAATTGACTTTACCATTCACACTCTCAAGACTTAGTCCAGGTATATTAGATTCCATAGTGGCATCAGTAAAAGTCATAAAGCCTTCAACGTTTGTATCATCTCTATCCAAGGGAATTACTAATTTCAGATCAAGTTCAAAATTACCCACGACATTATTTATTGATTCCTGTAGATATTTTTTTTCTTTGAGAGGGCTTTGATTAATAAAATGACTTAAGTCGCTGGTATGGCCGTCTAAAGAACCAGTAACATTTAATAGGTTATTACCTTTGCTATAGTTTTTAATTTTTGCTGATAATTTATTTATTTTTGCATCGTAGAGACGACCTGAACGTGATGAAATAGTGAGGTCATCGTTATTTAAAATAATTTCAGCACTAAAATCATTAATGGCCGGCCATTTCTTATTATATTTAAGAGTTACATTCTCAATATTTATTATTGATTTGAAATGTCCTTCGGCATTATAAAATGGAAAATCACTGAGATGTCCTCGGAAGAGTAAATCACCGGACAAGAACTTACCGCTACTCAGAGCATCATTGAACCAAATACGTAATTCAGGATTGATTTTTTTTGGTAAATAAGCGGGTGTAATATTTTCTATGTTTGTTTCACCGACATTTAATATTATGTCAATAAATGGAGACTTGTCATCAAATCTAATCTTTCCAGATGAGCTAATAGACAAATCTTTAGATGTGATATTAAAATTATGAATGATTAGCTCAGTCACCTCATCATAAGTTAATTCTAAATCAGCGTTTAGGCCTGATAAAGAAAGTAGATCATCGTGTAATGAGCTAGCCCTTATTTTAGCATTTGAATCACTAAATTGAATATTGATTTTATCACTACTGGCATTTAATGAACCTCTTAATCCAGATATAGAATGATTTTCATTATTCGAAATAAACTCAATATTATTGAAAGCAGATTTAAATTGAACCGATTTATAATCTAATGAGCTAGGTTTATAGATTATTTTTAAGTCTGAAATTTCCCCTTTTAATGTATGTTTCTCAAATACAGCTTTGATCTTATCAGGAATGGCATTAGTGGTAATTAAAAATGGTAGAACTTCTTCTAGATGTAAATAAGAGAAATAGCCATCATACTCATAGTTATTGTTTAAATCTTTTTCAATGAGTAACTGATGATTTGATGCTGGCCAAGAGATATTCTCTGTCTGTAATTCATTAATTTTCATATTCAACAACCAATCCTTTTTTTGAATACGATCACCAATTAAGTTTAAGGCTATATTATTTATTTGTAGTATATGATTTTCATTGATTAATGAAAAAGAGGAATAGTTTAATTCGCTAGTAAAATCAATTAACTTAGAATGTTCCCATTTTGTCCATAGTTTTATGCTTGCAACACCACCAATGCTTTTAATTTTAAAATAATTTAATAAACTCGTTGGATTAAAATTTTCTGTTTCAATATAAACTGTTCCATCCCATTCGGGAGTCAATATATTGCCATGGACATCTACTAACACTTTTAAAAATTGTCCGAATTGTTCTGGCAAAGTGATATTGGCTTCAATTTGTAAGCGTTGTTTGTCAGTCTTTAATTGAATTTTGACATCGGAGAATGACATTTTTTCCTCAAGCGACTTTTCGTCATGCCATGTTATAGATGCGTTTTCGAGGATAATATTTTTTTGTTTTAACAACCAAATTGATAAGACAGAGCTTTTATTTGAAGTGACATGAAAGCTTGAATCATCATCATTAGTGATAGAGATTGAGCCATCATGCCGTCGTAAAACATTAAATTCTAAACCAGAAAAAGACAGATAATTTGGTACTATTTCACGAGCTTTAATACTGGCCAAAATACTTATACTTATCTGCGCAGAGTCTAGCCGTGTAATTAACTTGGTAGTTTCTTGAGAATAAAGGTCGATATTTTCCAGATATAAATTGGGAGACCAACCGTCCCAGCTAGCATCTATTTTTCCTATGACAACTTGATGCTTCATCTGCTTGCTGACCCAGGATTGTATCTCATTGGTATAACCGTCAATCTCCGGTATTACAAGGCGAACGACAGTGACCAAAACTGCAGCGTTAAGGATGATGAAAGCAAATACATACCAAAAAAAATGGTATAGACCTGTAAGATATCTATTTGACATTAAGATAATTTAGAGAAGAACAATATCGTATTGTTCTTGTTTATAAGTATTTTCTACTTGAAGAATAATGGGTCTTCCAATGAAAGCTTCTAACTCTGCAACACTCGTCGACTCATCATCTAATAGCATATCGACAACACATTGTGAGGCAACAACTAATAGTTTTTTTGTATTAAACTGTCGAGCCTCACGTAAAATTTCTCGAAATATTTCATAACAGATAGTTTCAGATGTCTTGATGGTTGCTCTACCATCACAAGTAGGACATGTTTCAGAAAGGATATGTTCTAAACTTTCTCTAGTTCTTTTTCGAGTCAATTGCACTAACCCTAGTGAGGTTAGTTCGCTTAAAATCGTTTTAGAATGGTCTTTTTCGACATTTTTTTCAAGAGAGCGTAAAACCTGTCGGCCATGTTCTGAGTCTTTCATGTCGATAAAGTCTATAATTATTATCCCGCCAAGATTTCGTAAGCGAAGTTGTCTGGCAAGTGTTTGCGCCGCTTCTAGATTGGTCTTATAGATAGTTTCTTCCTGATTACGATGACCAACAAAGGCACCTGTATTGACATCTATTGTTGTCATAGCTTCGGTCTGATCAATAATCAAATAGCCACCAGACTTTAATGGAACTTTTCTATTTAGTGAGCGTTGTATTTCATCTTCAATCGAATATAAATCAAGAATTGGATGATTCCCAGAATAATATTTAATCCGGTCAAGGATTTCCGGAATAAATTTTCTTGAAAATTCTATCACTCGTTGGTACGTTTCTTTTGAATCGATACGAACATTTACTACTTCTGAACTGACTAAGTCACGCATCGTGCGCATTATCAGAGGTAAGTCTTCGTATATAATACTAGGAGGAAAAGTATTTTTTGCACGTACCATGATTGACCCCCAGATCTTCCTGAGAAATTCGATGTCTTTATGAATATCTTCCTCCGGCACTTGTTCCGCGGCCGTTCTAACAATAAAACCACCTTTTATTAATATTTCAGATTCTTCTATTGAGCTATTCAGGATGATGTTTTCTTCGTTAATATTGACTGGTTTTTCGATACCGGAAAAATAGTCTAAAACAATATTACTGAGTCGCTCGCGTTCTTCTTCATCTTTAATTCTTTGAGAGATGCTAATTGAAGAGTCATCAGGCATAAAAACAATATAACGTGATGGAATTGAAAGGCGGGTTGTTAATCTGGCACCCTTACTTCCAATCGGGTCTTTAATTACCTGAACAAGAATGTCTTCTCCTTCATTTATAATTGACTCAATCGGTTGAATTTGTTCCGATTCTTTCTTTTTATGGTCATGTTCGGCATTCACGATGATATCCG
>CAJJDJ010000034.1 GCA_905182825.1 Thiotrichaceae bacterium UBA7359 | reverse complement strand
ACCGGAGACCTCGCTACGGTCAATGTTTTTGATCTCATTTTCATTCATTGTACCGCTAGCATAAGCCGATATACTCATCACTAGCATTGAGAAGAAAAAAATAATTTTCTTAAAGTTCATAGAATCTCCAGTATTGTGATTAAATATTATTAATGATAATCATTTAGATTATCAAAGAAAAGTAGATATTGATAGGTTAGGAGAAATGGTTTGATTATTTTATGTCTTGAATGTGATTCTATTCACACACTGTGTTCTTTTAACTTGATATTTTTTTATGCAAATGTGGTAAAGATGACTTATCCCCGGCCTTCATATATTTTTTTTCACTGCCCGAGGCCGTCACATTTTCATAAACACCATCATCCCGCTTTACTAATTTGGTGAATCCGTTTTCCTTGAGTCTTGAGTTACCCGTGGGGAAACTGATAGCAACAGGTCTTATGACCAACCTGACTGGGGCCGACACATTAGTATCTCCAATAGGTATCTGGGCTGTATAACAGATCTCTCCCCACGTTTTTAATTTGTCATTTATGCCATGATGAACTTCTACAATCTCATCATTGTCTTCACAGAAATAATCATAGGTAGGCATTGGAATATTTTTCTATACATGTTTGTGTTTATAAATTTATTATAGAGCAATTTTATACGAGAGAAAATGATCTTATTGTCGCTATAAGTAAATTTATTTACATACAAGCATATTCTCAAAGTAAAGAAATGGTGTTTATTCCCATTCTAATTCATTAAAGGCTCGTGAAACATTTGCCGGATGTTGCAAATCATGAAGTAACCAGCCAGACAGATTTTCACTATCAATATTTTCCGCTGCCTCATTGATAAACTGCCCATCTTCTATAGAATTGCGTGTTTCATCCAGTAGTCGATATAAATAATCTCGTTGTTGTTTAATTGCTATAGGCATTGATTTGGCAACATGACCATGACCTGGTATCACTAATTCAACTTTAAGGCTTGATAACTCTTTCATTACTTCTATCCATCCAATTAGACTCCCCGTTAAAGATGGAATTCGTTCACGAAAGATTAAGTCACCTGCCCAAAGTGTATTAGTTTTGTTATCCATAACAGTTAAATCGCTATGACTATGAGATACAGGGAAAGGTGTCAAAGTTATAATACGATTCCCTAAATCTAATTGTGTAGGTTTATCGATTAAAATATCAGGACTGATTATAGAAGAAGCACTAGGATTTGGACCTAGATCATCTTTAAACTGTTCTAAAAAAAAATTTCGATTTTGTTCAACTTCTACAGCAAGATTTTCATGACCAATAAACTCTGGATTATCTGGGACGAATGCTTTGTTGCCTAATATATGATCAAAATGGACATGCGTATTTATCACATAACATATAGGCTTATCTGATATTGATTTAATCTTCTTGAGTAACTTCATTCCAATATCAATTGAACCGCCAGTGTCAATCACAGCAATACATCTCTCGCCGACAATAAACCCAATGTTCGCAATACTGTCATGATTATGATCGTCTATTGATACATGTATGCCCTTATGTAAATAGTTACCTTCAGCGACCTCAATAATATTAAAATCGTAGTCCGCATCAGAAGCGATAACAATATGACTTAAGCTTAATAAAATAATTGGAATGAGTTTTTTCATTATATTTATCTCCTGATTATGCCGGGATTAGTTCGGTTTTTTTATTAAAGAAGTTTTTATTTAAAAAAAAATTCATACGTAACATGATACTTTAGAATGGAAAAAAAATCGTAATGAATAAAGCATTTGAATAGTCTTTAGAGTCACTTTTTCTCAAAACATGATCATGTATCAGTCTAGATTAAACTAGGATTGATTTGTCGAGTAAACTTTACTTAGCGAATGATGACATGTTTTTGAAGTTTTAATGCTAATTAATTTTGAAATATTTTATAGCCCAAATAAATCAAAATTATCTTTCAGAAGTAATATGATTGAATTATTCATGGTCTATTTTGACTCTTTTATCAACTTTTCAGGATAAATACTGTATAATTTATATGAAATCACTTTTATTTTTGCTGAATAAAATAATATGGTTTGATGCTATGGGTATGTCTATCAATTTAAAAATTTAAATGGGCATTAAAATAGGAAGGAGTTATGTTTGAATACGATCAGAAAATAGTCAATTCTTTACTTAATGAAAACAACGATTTTAAAAGATTATTTGAAAAACATAATATTTTAAAAAGTACTATTAAAGATGCGAATGAGAAAAATATAAAAGTTAATCGATTTAGTCTGGAAGGGCTTAAAAAAGAAAAACTTATCCTTAAAGATAAAATGTCGACTATGATAGAAATTTATAAACAGAATCTAGCGTAATAATCCTCAAAATAATTTCTTAAAATTTTTTTATGTGGGTGCATAGGTTCTTGATATCGGAGATAATTACCATAGTCGATATTGGGAAAAAATTATGTTGTATGTTTATTAAGTCGCAGAAGATTAAACTTAACAGGTGTTGATGAGATGCTCAAAGTAAGAGCCCAACACCAATGATTAAAAGCATGCTGGCAAGTATAGTCCGCATAATTTTTTCAGGAAGAAAAGTACCAAAATGACTCCCCAAGTAAATCCCCGGTAATGAACCAAGAAGTAAACTGCCTAATAATATATAGTTCACAGTACCTATATGAGCATGACCTAGGCCCGCAATGCCTGTAATTGGTATTGCATGAGCAAGATCAGTGGCTACTATTTGAATTGCTTTAAGTCGAGGATAAAGAAAAAACAAGAATGCAGCACCTATGACACCGGCACCTACTGAAGATAAAGTGACAAGAATCCCAATTAAAATGCCAGCAAAAACGGTGACAGGTTTACGATATTTTTGATGAAGCACTTTTAATGTTTCAAGCTTTTCCTTTTGACTGAATTTGTGTAATTGATTTCTAGTAAACAAAAAAATTGCTGTTAATATCAAAGCGACACTCAGGGTAGACATGATTAATTTATCATAATTAATTCCTGATGCATCAAGATATTGGATAACAAATATTGAGCATAATGAAGCTGGTATGCTACCAAAAGAGAGTAAAGCAACTATAGGCCATTGAATGTTTCCATGCTTTTGGTGGACGAAAACACCACCTGACTTCGTGATTGCTGCATAAAGCAAATCAGTCCCTACTGCTATCGCAGGCTTTATGTCAAAGCCAAGCACAAGAATTGGCGTCATGAGGGAACCGCCACCAACGCCAGTCATTCCTACTATGAAGCCGACTAAAAATCCTATAATTGTATATGAAAAATCCATAAGCCCCTGTAATTTATGTTCTATTTGATCTTGTTGAGTAGATGATAATGTAATCTACAGCCTGATCAGTATCCTGAAAAGATATTATTATGTATATTTTTATAATGCTATCGTATATTCATCTTGAAATAATCAAAGCGCAGCAACAAAAAATGTATCTAGAAATTGTAAATCATGGTTTGAATATCTCTTTTACAATTATAAGCCTATGTACGTCACGACCCTGAGTTGGCAATTAAGCATGGGTGCCCGAGTAAAGTTTTGATGTATAAACACCATAATCTAATGAAAAATAGTTGAGTAAAATAATCTTCAGCTTTGCGTGTGATTACTAATATGGCTAGAGGGATCATCAATAAGATTAAATGTGTCACTAGTTACTGATGCTTTTAGTGATGAGCGCTATTGTAGATTTTTATTGTTAACGACTTACACATTAAAAGCGTTATGTTTTGGCTTTAAATATTAAGAATTTTATAACAGTTTATTCGTATATATCATTACATCCTACAATAGAGAACGACTTTACAAGTAAATAAAATGACTTCCAAAAGCATGTTTTATTTTTTTAGTGTAACCGAAGTAATAGGATTAATTGAAAATTCAATTATGACGTCTTGATATCATTTGTTATCAGGGGGATGTAATCCACATTCTTTCTGAGTTGATTCTTCCCACCACCAACGCCCTTCACGTTCATGTTGATTTGGTAAAACTGGACGAGTACAAGGCTCGCAACCAATACTGCTATACCCTTGTTCATGTAAGGTATTGAAAGGAATCTTATTACTACTTATATATTCCCAAACATCAGCCGAGGTCCAGTTCGCGAGTGGGTTAAATTTATAAATTGTTTTATCTTTGTTTGAAAAAGCAGCATCTTTTTCTATCACAGTGACCATATTTCGTGTGCTCGGACTTTGGTCTTTACGTTGCCCTGTAATCCAAGCATCTAAACTCGACAAACGTCGACGTAAAGGAACAACTTTGCGAATATTACAGCATTCCTTATGACCATCTTTATAAAAGCTATAAAGACCCTTTGAACGTACTAAGTCTTGCAAAGCTATAGTATCTGGTGAGAGTAATTCTAATTGTATATTGTAATGTGTACGCACTTGTTCAATAAAACGATAGGTCTCGGCATGTAATCGCCCTGTGTCAAGTGAAAATACCTTCACATTGGGATTTATTTTTATTGCTAAATCGATCAAGATTACGTCTTCAGCGCCGCTGAAAGAGATTGCAACATTTTTAAACTCTTCAAAAGCTAATTTAATAACCGCTGCGGGAGACCGATTGTTATATTCATTAGCTAATAGGTCTAGATTAAATTCCTTTGTACTCATTACTTTATGGCCATATATATTATTAAAATTTAATATTAAGTCATGGAGTTTATCAGAAAGACCCATGCGGGATATAGAATAAGTCTTTATATTTATAGTCTATTTTTATATAAAATTTCAAATCGACCGTCTAAAATCACTATTCTTCTTCAAATTTTATCAATACGTGTACTAATAAATTATTGTTTTACTGAGCTATTTGATATTAATTTATACTGGTATAGTCTGTTTTTAATTCGAGAGAGTAGGAATTAGAAAAGCTTGTGAAGAATATTTAATAAGAAGAATGAAAAGTATATTCTGTTGTAGTTAATTCCCTTTAGAAAATTTGACTCTCGAGATACTTTGCGGGAAGAGAAGTGCCATGCGAAGATAGATCAGTCAGATATAGGGTATTAGTGTCATTTATTTCAATTACTAAATGCGTCCGCGAAATATCCCTTAAATTTGCATTCATCATTATGTCGCTTTTACTGTCTCGGCCAATCATATTCTTTCCTACTTTCAAATCACAACTTCGTCCAGAATCATCAATAAATTTAATGCCTGAAATATCAGAGACTAATTCACATTGATTATTCGACAATAAGATTAAAATATGTTTACCAGTTTGCATATGTATAGTTACATATTCACCTTTGGTCATTTTTTCCATTTCAGCATGATGGTATATATCAGGAATTGATTTAAGATCTTTATTTCTTTTTCTTTCTGCGTCTTTAAAGTTACTATCAGCTTTAGTGCTATTTGGTGAAATGGTTGATCTGACATACCTCTTCTTTTCAAGGTAAAGATGCTTGATGATTTCCTGTCGAGACGAGAGGTATTGCATATATTTCACAACAGCGATACGACGAAACTCATTTAACTCGTCATCTCCATGACGTAATGCACTAACGATTAGACGCCAATTATGGTCTTGCGAAAAAATTTGGGCATCCATTCCACGTAAAGCACGACCAATGCTACTAGGCTCTTCAATTGATTTTGACAGAACAGAAACAAAGCGTCTCTCAATTTCTTTAATAGATCTTGCTTCATTCTTCAATTCAGCAAGTGAACATTTTACCATCTCGGTTATTTTTTTTGAAGGCACGGATGTGCGACCAGCCAAACTAAACTCAAAATCTGTTAGAGAGTTTAGTGTTAGATTTTGCTCGCCGACGATGAGCTCAATAGGTTTAGTGAAAAATTTATTTAACATCTCATTTTTATTTTATTACTAATTATTAGTTTTAAAACAGATGTCCTAGTTTAACCAACAGCTTTAAAAAAATAGTGAACTAGTTCACATTTTGCATGAATACTGAACAATATAGTCCATTCTTTGAGTATAACGACCTTCTTTCCAATGAGTATTTAAATTTTTACATTCATCTTTCATCCGATTGAATATAACTTTTTTTTGACTACGCATGTTTTCTCAGCTTATTTCAGATAGATATAACCCATTCAATAAAGGTTTATATTTCATAACAAGAGAAATAAATTTTTTATCTTTAAATTGAAATCGCATATAAGCAGATAATAAATTTATGTCATTTTTTTAGCCATTTCATTACATATATAGTGGCTAAAGCTTCAGAATATGATTCGTTAGAGCCGGTGTCACATGTTATATAGATATACCACTGTGATACGTATTGCTGATTTGTTCTTTGAGTTTTTTTGTATGTTGTTCTGCTTCAGGCTCTAAAAAGTAACTATAATAATCAAGACAATCAATGAACAAATGACATTATGTGATAGGGCTGAGTGAAGATTCTTTACTTTCAAAGATTTTCCGAAAAACAAAATCACGTTTAAGTTCGGCATAGGATAGGTAACTATTATTATTTTGAAGTGCTAGATCGGTAATTGAGAATTCTCTCAATTGCAATATCGTCTTAAGCGTTTATGTTGTAAATCAGACATATTACTTTCGTCCAGTATTAGGATGATATTTTAAAAATTTTGAAAGAGCTCAAATTGTCTCTGAATTGATTGAACATCATAATTTACCATGGGAAAAAAAGCATATTAATGCTATGAATAAAAGCAAAGCTATACTCATATAGTA
>CAJJDJ010000033.1 GCA_905182825.1 Thiotrichaceae bacterium UBA7359 | reverse complement strand
AAGCAAAGACTAAATAAATAGAACCCAGTCCTATTGACAGGATGATACCAACCAGAACAAAAGAGACTAAAATAGCTTGAATATTAGCTTCAGAGACACTCCTTAGTTCTTCATAGGAGAGGACAATCCCGCCTGTCAATCGAACTTGAATTGAAGTATTGCTAGCTAGTTTCACGGACTCTATAGTTGCTCTGACATATTCTATTATGTCTTCATTCGGTAATAATGAAGTGCTATTATCTTTAGTCTGCAATACAATAAAATCACGGTAGGTGTCTTTAACTTTATCGTCAGGTTTCATTAGACGTTGCCAAGATGTTTGATGATTTTCATCTTCGAGTGCCTGATTAATTTCAAGCAAAAAAGGTTCAACGTCTATTTTTTCGCCATTTTGTTTTGCGTCAATTACATTACCCAACATATTAAAGAAACCACGCAAGTTTTGATCTTCTATCAGGGAGCTCAAGAAAGGTTGGATCATTGCTAATCGATCAGACAAGTCTTGTAATTCATTAAGATTAAGAAATAGAAAAGCAGACTGACGGAAATAGGGAAGCAATGCGGGATAATATATATCGTTAAAGAATGATGGATCATTTTTAAATTCGGAATACAATAACTCTGCGGTGTCACTTGCCTGATCAGGTGTTTTTGCTTCTATAACAACAAGGATATTATCGTTAAATTGTGGAAATAATCTTTCGTACTCAATATCAAGTTTTCGCCAGTGCAGATCTTCCGACAGCATGTCAGTAGTACTGGTACTCATTTCAAGATTGTCCTTGATATAAATTACGGCGGTGATTGTGATTGTAACAATGCCAATAATTATCGGAATCCGAAATTTTTCAATGAATTGCAACCAGTTAAGTATTATATGTTGGGATGCCAATGTATGGGCTTGATTCATTATTTGTTGTTTAGTTTTGACAATCTAAAGGAAGTCGTTTGATAATAACTAGACTCTAAACACATATTCTTTTTCAGCATCGCGTTCTATATCAGGTGGGTAACTAAGACGTTTTTCATCATAATACTGTCTTCGGTGATCGCCTTCAGCTGCAGCATTATATGTAACGTAAAGTACTCTTCGTTGCTCATTCGTCATATTGGGTTTTGACCGATGAGGGGCAAATGAATCAAAAAAAACTGTATCGCCTGGATTGGTTGTTATTGATACATAATCTAAGGCGTCTTCTTCGAGTGGTTTCCATGCTTCGCCTATTAATCCTTTGTCGTGACAACCACTAGCCATTTCCAAACATCCATTTTCAATGGTAGAAGCATCAACACTAACTAAGGCCGTAATATGTAATTTGGCATAGCGATCCCAGCCCGCTTGTACATCTTGATGCGCTTTAAAACCATCACCGCCTGGCATTTTGAAATTGATTTTATCCTTAAACAAGATGGCTTCATCATTAAAAAATTGTGATGTGATTTGCTGTATCTCACCGCGCATGAAAATGTTGCTGAAGCCTTGATGAAAAGGTTCTATATCTTCCATCCGTGACAATATGCGATCCACTGAGCTCAATTTGCTTTCTTCGAAATACATCATATATTTGCCGGGGACTTCAGGATAATTTGTAACCTCTTCAGTCCATTTAATAATTTCTTGCATTCTATCAGCGTTATATAAATCTCGTATAATAAGAAATCCGGTGCTATTAAATTCTTCAATTTGTTCGTCGCTTATTTTCATTGTAGATGATGTTTTAAATTAATAATGTCGCTCTTATAAACCAGTTAGTAATTTATGACAAGTTAGAGTAATAATTAACTGTCAAAATAGAGAAAATGCTTGTCATTTAGAACTTGTGCAATTTCGGATAAAGATGTCAGTCCTTTCTTATAGCCGCTTTTCAATGCAAAAATATCTCGAATCTGATTAGGGTTTGTCATACAGGACAACATAAAATTTAAAATTCTGGGTTGCCCTAAATTGTTGGTGTGTTTTAAGACCGCTTCAGGGATAGTTGTCTCTGCGTCATCAGAAATTGTTCGTATTACAAGTAAATCAAGATTATTTGCCGATGCAATTTCTGCAATAGCGGCGCTTTCCATATCCACTGCTATGGCATCTGTTCTTTGTGATAGATGGAATTTATCCGTAGATGAGGCGCAAATTTCTTTACTTGATACAATATCACCATTATATATCGAACGAATTGACTGAAGATGCTCCGATACGCGACTTAACCAATCTCTTGTCGTAGAATAATGTCCACCTTCATTGATGATGGAATTAGCCAAAACAATATCGCCTGAGCTTAAAGATTTATCAATTGCTCCAGCGACTCCCCAACTTATTAAGGCATTTACTTTTAATGCGGTTAGCTTTTTTGCAGCAAATAAAGCGGATTCATGACCAATACCAGACAGACATAAAAAGATATTTTTTTGTATTTCAATAGGAAGCCCAGTTTTCATTCTCTTACTACAAAGACACTTTGCTTCTGCCGGCAGGGCTACAATGATGCCGACTCCGCTCAAAATTGAGCTTTTATGATATTGCGATATCGTGATATTGCCCAAAGTGGAAAATACTTCGTATATCCGTGATACTTCAAGTAAAATACTCGAGGAAACCCTGGTGCCGTATAACTGTTATCATACCAATGTCCATCCGCAGACTGGTTTGTTATAAGATAGTTAATTCCACGTTTTACGGCGGCTGTGTCAACTTCACCGACAGCTAATAATGAAAGTAAAGCCCACGCCGTTTGAAAGGAAGTACTTTGATACGGACGGTAATGTCTTGGTGGATAATAACTGTCATTACTCTCACCCCAGCCACCGTCTTCATTTTGAATGTCTTGTAAGTATTTAACTGATTTCCTAATGTATTTCTGTTGAAGATCTTCTTCAGTAAGTTCAAGAGCTGTCAGTACAGACCATGTGCCATAGATATAATTTGTTCCCCAACGACCAAACCAAGAACCATCTTCTTCTTGATCCG
>CAJJDJ010000032.1 GCA_905182825.1 Thiotrichaceae bacterium UBA7359 | reverse complement strand
TATATCAAGTTTTAGCCCGGGTGGCGGAATTGGTAGACGCAAGGGACTTAAAATCCCTCGCTTGTAAGAGCGTGCCGGTTCGATTCCGGCCCCGGGCACCATATAATAGGACGTTAGCATCCGAAACGTTCAATCATCGATGAGAGTAAGCTTCTCAGATAGTTCTTGGCCATCTTTTTCTTCAATATGGACTAGACAATGACTGTGTTAATAATATTTTTCATTATTTTTATCTGGTTGATTTTTAGAGAATTAAGAATAAATCGGAATCTACCAAATCGCTTTAATTCGTTTAACAAATTTTATTTAGTATCATTAATATTATTAGCTGTTTTATGTATCTGGACTCCAATCAAACAGTGGCGCTTGGAATCTTTTCTCTCTGAGAAAGTGACTGAACTCACTGGTGTTACCGATGTAAAAATCCATTGTAATTCATTGTTTGATTCTATTTTTACCCCTCTAGTAGGCGTTGCAGGCATTGCTTATATTCAAGAAAGAAAAATTGTATTCGAATATAAATGGTGCGGGCATATAAGCGAATACTTAAAACATCCGGAGAATGTTTCTAATCGTGAACTCTGGAGCTTGACTATTTTTACACATGAATCTATGCATATTCGTGGTGAGGAAAATGAAAAGAAGACAGAGTGCCAAGCTGTACAACGAAATCATATAGCGGCAGAATTACTTGGTGTCCCAGCGTCGTTGGCCAGAGCACATGCTCAAATTTACTATAAAGAAATGTACTCTGCGAGGTCTAATACTGAGCTTGGCAGCATGTACTTTAGCTTAAAATGTGCCCCTGGAAAAGAATGGGATGAGAATTTACCAGGTGCAATTTGGGGTGATATTTTGGAATGATATTTCAGATTTATAATAAAATAAAATTGAGAGTTATAATTTGCAGATTATTGTTTATTTAAGCGAATCATCTAAGAATTATCTGAATTTAAAGTAATACCGAATTGATACATGCCTCAAATTTTTTCAGGTACCTTACTTAAAACCATAAACACGCCAACTGACATCAGTACCAAACCGGCAATACGTTGAGGGCTTAGTGCATATTGAGTCATACCTAGAAACCCATAATAATCAATAATACTCATTGCAATCAGTTGACCAAGTAGAACAAATGAAACCGCATTCGAAATACCAAAATGAGGTGCTATCCAAGTTATAGTTAAAATATAAAACACGACAAAGAAACCACCCAAATAAAAATGCCATGGTGTCTCTGGGGTATACAATCTTGTTGGAATGCCTTCAGTAGAAAGTAAATAAATTATAGCTATGGCTAAGCCCACTGAAAGTAATATTGTTGCAGCGAGCGCAGGGCTCTCAAGTTTAGCTCCTAATCCTCCATTTAATGATGCCATTATAGGAATTCCCAAACCCGCAACCAACATAACTAATGAGTAAGTCAAAGTGCTGTTCATTGTTATCTCCATGAAATTTAACTATATTTGAGATTCCTTTATCTGTTTTTTTTCGAGGCGGTATAATGCCGTTTATCAGGTCATAAAAGCAAGCTTGTAGTCTCAAAGACTTTTTTTGAAGCATGCTTTTTAATAACCAGAGTTCTAATGGGAGTGAATAATTTATCCAAAAAATAAATGTTGCTCATTTGAACTAATACAGTTATTTTGAAACGCGAAAAAAGATCAAACTGACAATATATATTTGTTGAATTGCTATATGTGATTATTCACCAAAACATCGTCTCAAACCAACAATTACAAAATAAATAGATAGAAAAACTTATTATTGCGTTACAATATCAATGTGAATCACATTTAAATTTGAACCAATTAAAGATAAAGGGGGAGTACTCATGGCCACGAAAAAAATATCAGCTGTCAAAGATAGAATGACGAAAGCACAGGTTATTTCTGAAATAGCGGATGCTACAGAAATAACAAAAAAAGATGTAAGAGCAGTATTAGCGTCTTTATCAGAACAAGCTCATCGGCATCTGAAAGCACGTGGTTGTGGTGAGTTTATGGTTCCAGAATTAGCTATTAAATTAAAGCGTATTAAAAAGCCTGCAACAAAAGCACGCAAAGGCATAAACCCCTTCACCGGCGAACCAATGATGTTTAAAGCTAAGAAAGCATCAACTAGTGTACGTGCAGTAGCTTTGAAAGCTTGTAAAGACATGGCAAGTAATTAACCAAGAAAACAGGAGTGTTTTAATTTCAATTACTCCTGCAATTCAATATGACTTTTGAAAAGAATGTCACGGTCAAACTAAATGATGATGCTCATAGTCGAATAGATGAAAGCTCAGATAATATTTTTTATAAAATTCCTCGGTTTGTAACGCATCTAGATGTCGCTACTATCAGTGCTGTTACTGAACTGTATAGAAAAAATATTCCTATTAATGCTGATGTCTTAGACTTGATGAGTAGTTGGATAAGCCACTATCCCAAAGAGGTCAATTATAAACGTATCGTAGGGCTAGGTATGAATGCAAGGGAACTTGCAAGAAATAGACAACTTGATGAATGGCTTGTGCATGATCTAAATATACAGCCGAAATTGCCGTTCATAGATAATCATTTTGACTTATGCACTATTTGTGTCTCTATTGATTATTTGATACAGCCTGTAACTGTGCTTAAAGAGATAGGTAGAGTATTAAAGAGTAATGGTTCTGTCATTATCACGTACTCAAATCGATTTTTTGAAACGAAAGCAACTAAAGCTTGGCTTTCCTTGTCAGAGCATGACAGAAAATATCTGATACGAACTTATTTGCAAGAGGCAAAGACTTATGTTGATATTCAGTTTATGGATTGCAGTCCCCAGACTGGCGATCCACTCTATGCAGTTATTGCTAACGTGGTGTAAGTCTATATTAAGGTCATACAATGATGTTTGCTTTGATATACTAAATTCAAGAATATTCGAACTGTCTGAAACTAACAATTAATGCTTACTACTACAGA
>CAJJDJ010000031.1 GCA_905182825.1 Thiotrichaceae bacterium UBA7359 | reverse complement strand
CAGATGATAACATTTGTAAAAAAATGCTGACTTCATTGCTGCCATTAACAACACTCCTCACGCCAAATTGTATAGAAGCGACATTGATGACACAGAAAGACGACTTAACTGCTGCCGCTAACATGTTACTGAGTCATGGGGCTGATTCAGTGTTAATTACAGGCACTCATGCTGAGACACATGAGGTCATAAACACCTTTTATACAAAACAAGACACTCCTATCGAATATCATTGGGAAAGATTGCCAGAGTCATTTCATGGTTCAGGTTGTACCTTATCTTCAAGGATCGCTGCACTTTTAGCATTAGGTAATAATTTAAAAACCGCTATAGAAAAAGCCCAAGAATATACTTGGTTGTCACTGAAGCATGGGCTGAAACTTGGCCGTGGACAAACGCAACCTAATCGTTTCTATGCTTAGTCGCGATGACCATACAACTGACTTCTCCTTATGAATATACCGAGAACAGGTGGCGTCTATGCCGTCACAGATTGTGAATATTTAACAACTTACGAATTATTAAATAAAACCGAAAGTATTCTGAGAGTGGGCGTAGCACTCTTTCAATACCGCAATAAAACTGAAGACAAAAAAAATAAAAAAGAGCTTGCCATAATGTTACAGGCTCTCTGTGAACAATATAAAACCCCGTTTATAGTTAATGACGACCTAAAACTTGCAAAAGAAATTGCTGCCGATGGTATTCATCTAGGACAACATGACACAAATATTGATACTGCAAGAAGGGTTCTTGGTGATAAAATTATCGGTGTTTCATGTTATGACGATTTTAATCGTGCCATATTTGCAGAAAAATCTGGAGCTGATTATATTGCTTTTGGTTCTTTTTTCCCATCGATCACTAAACCTGACGCTGCCAAAGCAAATATCGACCTGATTATTAAATCAAAAGAAAAATTTAACATCCCCGTAGTTGCTATAGGTGGTATAACACAGGAAAATGGAAAAAAACTCATCAACGCCAAGGTTGATTATTTAGCAGTCATTAACGGGATTTATTCTAGTGAAGATGCTGCTACTTCTGTATTGGCCTATAACAATTTATTTATGACATACCAGAAAGATTATGATTAACGAATTATTCAATGCAGCAAAAAAACATATTCCAGGTGGTGTAAATTCTCCGGTACGTGCCTTTAAATCAGTATCAGGCACACCAGTCTTCATTAACCATGCTGCTGGTCCTTACTTATACGACAGCGAAAATAAACGATATATCGATTACGTTGGCTCATGGGGACCCATGATACTGGGACATGCCTATCCTGATGTTATTCAAGCCGTTCAAAATGCTGCAGAAAAAGGACTCAGTTTCGGTGCCCCAACAGAAATTGAAACTCATATGGCAGATAAAGTATGCGAACTAATGCCCTCAATTGAAAAAGTGCGCATGGTCAGTTCAGGTACGGAAGCAGCTATGAGCGCAATCAGACTAGCACGCGGTTACACAAACAGAGATAAAATCGTTAAATTTGAAGGCTGTTACCATGGCCATGCCGATTCGTTATTAGTTAAAGCAGGTTCAGGAGCCTTGACCCTTGGAGTGCCTACTTCTCCTGGTGTTCCAGCAGATCTGGCTCAACACACGCTCACGCTCGCTTACAATGATGCTGAACAAGTAAAAACAATTTTTTCGGAAATTGGCGACCAAATAGCCGCCATCATTGTCGAACCCATAGCCGGTAATATGAATTGTGTACCCGGTTCATCCGATTTTCTAAACACCCTTAGAAAAGTTTGCACTGAACATCAATCTGTCTTGATCTTTGATGAAGTAATGACAGGTTTTCGCGTCGCCCTCGGTGGCGCGCAATCAATCTATAAGATTGCTCCTGATTTAACAGTGCTCGGCAAAGTGCTTGGTGGAGGTATGCCAGTCGGTGCATTTGGTGGTAAAAAAGAAATAATGAACCACATAGCCCCAGATGGTCCTGTCTACCAAGCAGGAACATTATCAGGAAACCCAATAGCAATGACCGCTGGTTTGACTACGCTTAACATCATATCTGATGATTCTTTCTTTGAACTATTAACCCAAAAGACAGAAAGGCTCTTAAACGGCTTACAAGAACAAGCCGACTCACATAACATTCCACTAAGCACAAATCATGTTGGCGGTATGTTTGGATTATTTTTTACAGAAGAAGACTCGGTCACGTCATTTAAACAAGTCATGAATTGTAATACTGAAAGATTTAATCAATTTTTTCACCGCATGCTTAAAGCAGGTGTTTACCTAGCTCCCTCATCATATGAAGCGGGATTTATCTCTTTTACCCATACAAATGATGTTATAGATGAAACTATAGACACTGCAAAAAAGGTATTTTCCACATTATGTTAATGGGGAAAGTTCATGAATAAATTTCTAATTGTAATGCCATTAATATTTTGATTAGCGGGTGTGCACAAATGAAAGAAAAGCCAAAAGGTGATTGGACAGCTAATGAAGCGGCAGAGTATACAAAAAAACTGCCTATATTAAACTCATATAGTTAAACATGAAGATTACTTTCCATAAAAAATTGCCGCTTATTTTGGATATGAATTCACTCGGATAAGTAATAACACCTATGAAAATCAAAGCCTCCATACTATAGAGCTAATCAATAGACACAATATTATCTTGGTTATTGATGTTGGCGCGAACATGGGCCAGTTTGCTATTGAACTGCGAAATGCCGGTTATAGTGGTCAGATAATATCCTTTGAGCCTTTAATAGAATATTATAAGCATCTAATATCAATAGCAGATGATATGTGGCATATAGAGAATTATTCGGTTGGTAATTCAAATACTACAGAAACTATCAATGTCTCTCATAAACAGTCTTTTCATCTATCCTTAATACAAATGAGTTTGGCAGATCAAAGTTGTTGATACACAAACCATGACGATAAAGAGATTGGATGATGTCATTGGTGAACTAATTAATATGCCAGAGAAAAAAAAGATATTTCTAAAACTTGATACACAAGGTTACGACAACCAAGTCATCTTTGGCACCAAGGATATACTAACTCATACTCATTTATTACAAACAGAAGTATCGTATAAATCAATCTATGAAAACACACCACCATTTTATGAAACATTAAAACAACTATCTACTTCTGGATTTAATGTAACTGGAATTTTTTCCTTGTCACGAGACAAAACAAGCATGGAACTACTTGAATTTGATTGCCTATTAATAAGAGCTTCTAATTAAAACATCTAACAATTAAAATTACTCTGATAAATTATTCATAATTCAAATAATAATGCATGTAAAGCTATAACCAATACTTAAAATCCAATAAGGCAAGCTAAATGTGTTAGACAAGTTAAACTCCAAAAATTCTCGATTAACCGTTCGCAACGATGCAATTTCCTGGACAAAGGAATTTGATACAAGGTCCCACAGCACACTGATATAATTCATGCTATAAGAAACAATATTCCACGGTGAAATATTGGCAACATCCATAGCAATTCCGGCGTAATAACAAATCTGGCTCAACATTGCGCTACTCGAATCGATAATAGCAACAACAACTCCACTAGCTAAAAGTAGCGGGAAATATACAACGCTTAATAACCACCCTAACAGATCTCCGAGAGGCACCCACCCTGTCGGGGAAAGAATATCTGTCGTCCAATCAAAAAATTTATATAGCGCGATAAGACAATTATTGAATAGCCAAATAACAGGGGTAACCCAAAGGATAAAATATTTGATAACACTATATCTTAGCAACATAAGAAAAAAGTATTGAAGAACTAATCCAACAGTTAGAATAGAACTAATCGAAACCCAGCCAATAGTGGAAACTTCTTTCCAGCGAAGAGAATAAAACCAGGTAAGCCCCTCACGATTAATCAATAACAAACCAATGACTAGAACAACACCCGCAAACATAATAATTATGTTTGATCGCTTTTCACGATGTCTTATTTTATCCATTTAGATATCAATCGAATTAAAACTCATTATTTTTTAGAAAAATTGCACTGGACCTGAAACAGTCACTGTTACTTAGCTTTTACCCGTTTCTACTACAGGCGTATTTTTACTATCCATTGCCATCATCCGACTTTCAGCATAGAACAGTCGATTATGCCCCCACCTGTATTCACATGCCTATTCACAATGCGAACATTTTTATCATCCATATGTTTTTTTATAATATCGACTCGTTGCTTAAACGCCATCATAGCTTCTTGTATCAATTCATTTTCATACTGCACTCGTGTTTTTCGAGTTGGGCTAAAACGCATGTTTTTACTTGTAATCGACTTTGTAATTTACCGACCAACTCTGTTAATTCAGTAATATTTGTGCTCTTAAGTTCCAATTGCTGAATAGCCCACCAGCCGATCACACTTCGTTTGTCATAGATAGGATACATGTTGTAAGCCTACATGCTTGAGTTAACTCCACTTTTTTTAACAACAATCTTTAATGCCCAATCCATGTCTTGATTTATCTTATTGGCAATCTTTGCGGCTTCTTTGCCTTCTTCTTCTATGGCAAGCATGACAGTTAACTGCTCATTAGGTATCTCGCGTTCAGCCTGAGCTTGTAAATTCATCTGATTTAAAAGGGGCTCATCATCATGCGCATAGCTTGAAAAACTAAATAAAAATAACAAAAAACTTATTATAACGACCTTGAAAATTTTCATTTAACAACACTCTGCATATAGAATCTCTACTTCAGTTTGCGTTTTGCGACTACAAAACCATCTTCATCAGCATATATATATGCTCCTGGATTAATTGTCACGTCAGCAAAAGTTACAACAACATCACGGTCACCGACACCTTTCTTTACACTTTTGCGTGGATTGGTATTTAGCGCTTTTAGACCAATATTCATCTTACCAATCACTACTGAGTCACGAATGCAACCATGGACAATAACACCAGCCC
>CAJJDJ010000030.1 GCA_905182825.1 Thiotrichaceae bacterium UBA7359 | reverse complement strand
GATCGTTGGCGTATTGGTGGAACCTCAACTTGGATGACACCGTCATTTGATCCGAAACAGGGTCTAATATTTGTTGGTACCGGTAATGCTTCACCTAATGATGTATCAAGTGCGCGGCCTGGTGATAATCTATACGCTAATTCACTGGTTGCCATTGATGCTTACACTGGCGAAACTCGTTGGTACTACCAACAAGTACCACATGATTTATGGGGCTACGACCTTGCAAGCACGTCAGTATTATTTGATCTACCTGTCGGCAAAAAAATGATCCCGGCGATTGGTATTGCAGGTAAAACAGGCTGGTTCTATGTCCATAACCGTGAAACGGGTAAATTAATATACCGCTCTGAACCATTTGTCCCGCAAATCAATCTATTCAAAGCACCCAACGATAAAGGAGTTATTAGTTCGCCAGGTTCGTGGGGTGGCGCCTCTTGGTCACCCACTTCATACAATTCATCAAATGGAACTGTATATATTGCTGGAATACACAAACCCACACTGTATCGTACTGAATACGCTACATTCGAAGGTAAAGAAGTACCTTATATACTAACCGAAATTGCTAAGTCAGAACCTAGTTGGGGAACCCTAACAGCAATAGATACACGCGACAAAGGTCGCATTCAGTGGCAAGTTCAAACTAAACAACCTTTGATTGGCGGAGTATTAGCAACAGCTGGTGATCTAGTTTTCATGGGGGAAGGTAGTGGAATGTTTGCTGCATTTGATAGTCAAGATGGAAAACGCTTATGGGAATTTAATTGCGGTGCAGGTGTGAATGCACCGCCCATGAGCTACGAGGTTGATGGTCAGCAATACATTGCCGTTGCAGCAGGCGGTCATGGATTATTAAAAACACCAAGTGGGAATGCATTAATTAGTTTTGGTTTAGCTGAATAAAATCTATTTAGCTTTTCTGTATCTGCTTCTCATGGATACCTATAATGAGATTTTCATTTTAAATAATCTTTACTCAGCCCCATAGTGCATAATAATAATTCATTATTTATTATTACTTAATTTATTTTTTTAGCTATATTTTATTCTGTAGAGCTCTATAGTTGATATGAGTATTATCAAATAAAATAACACTACGAAATGCTAGAACTATTAATAGGGAAGTCTTTATTTTGAAAGAACTTAGGTTGCTTGATGATGGTGATTCATTCAGAAAATCTGCTTATCGGCATATAAAAGAGTCTGATTTCTTTGTCGACTTTAGCCATGATGAAATCGATATCTTAGCACGCTGGGCTAGAGTCTATTCAGCCGATACTGGTTGTGTCGTATTGAATGAAGGGGATAAAAGTAGTTGTCTTTGTATCATCATCGATGGTGAAATGAATATTTTTAAAAAACTGCCTGATGAACATTTAAAAATTGCAGAAGTTGTATCGGGAGAATCAGTCGGAGAAATGGGTATTATAGATGGTGAACCTTTCTCAGCCTCAGCAATTGCATCTAAAGATTCGATTGTTTTACTAATTTCGAGTGAAGACTTTGAGGATATAGTTAATCAACATATAGTTCTTGGTAATAAATTATTATGGAAGGTTGCAAAAACCTTGACCGCACGGCTAAGACTTACCACTAAACGAGTCGCTGAATTATTAACTGGATAGGCATAATGCATATTCGAATGTGTTATTGATGTAAAATTATCTCACTATTTTTAGTCGAGGTAGTTAAAGCTGTTTTATAACTATCAAACTCGATCAGGTTATAAGTAAACCAACTATCCTTTAATGGGACAGGCGTAACAACTTCAACTCCAAGCTTACAGTCATTATCTAATAAGATAGAAAAATGCTTTAGTCCAAATTTAAGTCCATGCCCTGTTGCTTTAACAAACGATTCCTTTTGTGTCCAAATACGGTAAAAAGCATCGCGTTTATTGTCATCATGAACCTTTTTTAATTCATTATATTCTTGCTCACTAAAATACCGTTTTGATAATTTTTTGTAATCAATATGAAAATCCATTAACTGTATATCTATGCCCACTTTATTACTTAGTGTCACTGCTATTAGCGCGTAATTTTCCGAATGTGACACATTGAACTCTATTGGTTTATTATTCAATAATTCTTTAATGCTTGGTTTCCCACTCTCTCCATAAAAGAAATCATTTTTTTTATATGACTTACCCATGACGATAGACAATAATATTCTCAAGACACTTCGCGTTATAATAAACTGATTCTTTTTTTCTACTATTTTAAACTTCTCTGCTCTAATTTTTTCATTCATTGTTAAATACTGAATACACTCTTTACTATCAAATAGATCAAGTTTAATTAAGTAAATATGAATTTCATCATCTAACAATACTAATTTTTCTTGTGATATACGCTCGATATTATTCATCACTATTTTCTATATCAAATGATGCTTTAAGACGTTTCATTCCTTCATCAATACTGATTTTTGGAGTATATAATAAGTCTCGTTTAGCTGCTGTCAGATCAAACCAATGTGATGTAGATAATTGCATGGCAATAAATCGAGTCATTAATGGTTCGCGCTTAATCTTAAATATAGAATAAACACATTCAAAAATATTTCCCATACAATACGCCACATGCTTATTAATGCTTTTTGTTATTGGTGGTAAACTAGCAGTCGCTAAAATTTTATTAATCATATCTGACATTGGGATAGGCTCATCATTACTAATAAAATAAGCCTTGCCCGCACACTTTTCATCTTTTTGCAAATCATCTCCGGCAAGCAAATGCGCATCAACAGCATTATCGATATAACATGAATCTACTTTGTTATTTTTATTATCAACCAATCTTAATCGGCCAGCCTTTGCATTCCTAATAACACGAGGAGCAAGATGTCGATCGCCTGGGCCCCAAATCAAATGAGGCCTCAAAGCGACAGTTTTAAGTTTCCCATTATTCGAAGCTAGTATGAGTTGCTCTGCTCCAGCTTTAGTCTCTTGATAAGCATTGAAAAAAACTTCTGAATAGGGTGCTGATTCATCAATACCTTCTTCACTGCTACCATCAAATACCACGCTTGGAGTGCTAGTATAAACTAGATAATTAATATTATGTTTTTTACACGCGTTGATGACATTTTTTGTCGCGACCACATTAGCTTGGTAATACTTATCATAATCACCCCAGACACCGGCCAATGCCGCAATGTGATAAACGATACCACAACCCATAGCAGCAGCATCTATATCATCAGTTTTACACAAATCACCCTGAATCGATTCAACACCTAGTTCTATCAATTCAGGATAATGACCTCGTTGAATTGACCTAACAGCTTCACCTCGTTCCAATAAAGCTCTGATTATTGCACCACCAAGAAATCCACCACCACCGGTAACTAAGACCTTCATGATAATTTTTCTTCAGCCCATTTTGACAATTTTTCACGTCCAATCTTGGCATTGTGTCTAATATCAACCGGAAAACCTGAATGAAATAAAATTTTTTTTATATTTTTGGTATTCAAGTGATGACGACCCAACTCTAATAATTCTTTAGTCAGTTTCTTTCTATCATCACTTTTGTGCTCAAGTTCTAATTCAACACAAATAACTGGTATAGTTTTATTTTCCTGTTTAATGCCAACTAAGGCAGAGCGAAAAACTGATTCATGTTTATTAAATATACCTTCGCAACATATAGTATATAAAGTCTCGGTGTCTGTTATGACACGCTGGCTCTTACGACCACAAAACCAAAGACGACCATCATTATCAAGATAACCGATATCACCCATGCGATGATAGAACTTACCATGGGCCTTTATTTTCGCCAAAATTGTTGCATTATCACGATTAAAATACGATTTTGTAACCTGTGGCCCACTGACACAAATTTCACCAATTTGATTAGCGTTTAACTCTAATTCATTACCCCAAGTAGTAATCACGTCATCAGTGATTTTAATAATTCTGGTGTCTATACATGAAACCGGTGTTCCAACACAGACACCTTTGCCGGCACTCGTTGCTTTTGCTGTCTCATTCAGTATGACATTAGTTCCAACAGAGCTCACAGGGAGTGATTCCGTTGCTCCATAGGGTGTGAATATTTGCACATCATTATTGAGTAATGATATGAATCTCTTAAGTACAGTAGCTGAGACTGGAGCCCCTGCCGATAGCACTCTCTTTAAAGTAGGTAATTTCTTCTCGTTCGCTTCACCCCATTTGCCAACACGATTTAATAAGGCTGGCGAACCAAACATCATTGTACACTGATAATCATTAACCGCATCAATAATAGTTTTTGAATTGACAAGACCTGGTCGCGTAAAATTCATCTTTGGGATAATAGACGTCATACCTAATGCAGGTGCAAATAAAGCAAATAGTGGAAATGTGGCTAAATCAATCTCGCCTTTTTGAATGTTATAGAGATTTTTTAATGCCTTATGTTGCGCTGTAAAGTTAGCATGTGTATAGACAACACCTTTTGGAATACCTGTACTTCCGCTCGTGAATAGGATTGCAGCCATATCTTCTGCGACTGTTTTTTTATTTTCAAAAATTCTGTCTTTTGCACTCGCTTTAATCTTTTCCAAAGTAGTTATAGTACGGGCTAATAAAAGATTATTACCTACAAGTACTGTTTTACTAATTGTTTTTTTTGCCCAGCCTAAGGTTAGTCGAGCAATATGTGCGCTACTAATACCAATGAACGCTTCCGACTCAGCTTCTGCTAAACATTTACCTAAGTTTTTTATCCCCATGCCAGGATCGACAGCAACTAAAACTGCCTCAAGTTTAAATAGGGCAAATATCAAAGCAAAAAAATCCAGTCCCGGTTTAACCATTAATACTGTGCGCATCCCCTTAGCTATTCCATAATTTCTTAACCCATTGGCAATCATGTTGCTGATTTCATCGAGTTCCTTGTAGGTATAGGTGTTTTTATAAAGTATAAGATCAGATTTATCACTAGCACTTATTGATTGAACAACCACAGCATGAGTATCTGGCTGTTGTAATGCCATAACGGTCAAATGAGAGGCTATGTTTGGAGTAATCATTTACAGATAAAAGTCAAACTTAAGTTTGACCTACCTGCGTTTTTTCTAAAAAATTTTGAATAAGCGGAACCACTTCCTCTCCTGCATCTTCAAGTAGATAATGGCCAGCATCGAATTCATGATATTCAGCGTTTGGCATACGGTTTTTCCATTCATCAAGATAATATTGATCAAACACAAAATCATTCAACCCCCAACAAATCAACATGGGCAACTTTGAAAACTGATCCAGATTTTTATCTACATTATCAACATCATCATATGAAATATGATTTTTATCTAGCGGAATATCTTCTACAAAGCGTAATACCGAAAGTCGATTTGCCCAATGATCATGCGGAGACAGATAAGCATTCTTTATATCACTTCTCATCGGCTTCCTTGACACACACTGTATGACACCTCCTCGACAAAATGCATTTAAACCTTGTATTAATAATGCACCTATTAATGGAGTACGACTTAGCTTTAATTGCCAGGGAATTTGCTTGCCGGGGGGGATATGAAATCCAGCCGTATTAGATATAACTAGACGTTGTATCTTTTCAGGGTAACGTGTGGCGTAGGCCAGTCCAATCATACCGCCCCAATCATGCATAATGAGCGTTAGATTATTATCAATGCCAAGAAAGGATAACAACGCATCAAGATCATCAACCCGCTTTTTTAATGTAAAGTCATACTCACCGTCAGCCGGTTTATCTGATAAGCCCATACCAATATGGTCTGGCGCTATGCAATGGTATTTATCGACTAGTGCGGTAAAAAGATGGCGATAATAAAATGACCAGCTCGGATTACCATGAATCATAACAATAGTTTCAGCATTTTCTTTGCCGCCTTCGAGATAATGCATTTGTCTGTTATTTATTGAGGCATAACAGGAAGATTCTGAGGGGTAATCGGGGTATTGCATAAGCTATTGGTTTTTATATGAAAATATAATTATAAAGTGAACTAGTTTACTGAATATTACCTTATACACCAAGTATATCAGGCGAATAGTTTAGTCGCGTCTAAAGTAAATCCATCTGCTCTGTTTTATCTGTTTGATCAACGCGTTTTTCCTGCAACTTGGACGTACTCACGCCTAATAGACGTACTTTGCGTTTATCTACTTCTGTCTGGGTTAATAGACTTTTTACCGTTGAAAAAATATTGCTCGCAGATAGTGTCGGTTTTTCTAATGTGCGACTGCGTGTGATTTGTTCAAAATTTGCGTATTTTACTTTTAAGGTGATTGTCTGTGCGGATAACTTTTTATCAAATAATATTCTCGAAACACTGTTGGATAGTTCTTCCAGAATAGAAAACATGTGATTGGTGTCGCGCGTGTCTTTACTAAATGTTATTTCCTTGCCGACGGATTTTCGTTCACGATGGCTGTTTACCGGTCGAAGGTCGATACCACGTGAAATTGAATAATAAAAATAGCCTACCTTGCCGAATTTCTTGACGAGTTCATTCAGATCTTTCTGCAAAAGATCTTCACCCGTATGAATACCAAATTCTTTCATACGTTTTTCGGTTGCTTTACCAATGCCATGAAACTGTCGCACTGGTAGTGCCTTGATAAAATCGGGACCTTGTTCAGGGGTGATTAAATATAGTCCATCCGGCTTATCCATATCCGAGGCTATTTTTGCTAAAAATTTATTGTATGACACACCCGCAGAGGCATTGAGATTAGTTTTCTCTTTAATTAAACGTTTGATCTCTTTTGCGATTAAGGTTGCCGAACCTGAATGCTCATGGTTATCCGTGACATCCAGATAAGCTTCGTCCAAAGATAAGGGCTCGACTAGATTTGTAAACTGCAGAAATACAGCATGAATTTCTGCAGAAACTTCACGATATGCAGCAAAACGTGGTTTTAGAAAAATAACATCAGGACAGCGCCGGTGTGCTTGTATAGCTGACATTGCTGAGTGTATGCCAAACTTTCGTGCCTCATAACTACAGGCAGCAACCACACCTCGTTGTTCTAATGTGCCACCAACGACGACTGGTTTGCCACGATATTCAGGATGATCACGCTGTTCGACCGAGGCATAGAAAGCATCCATGTCGACATGAATTATTTTACGTTGAACTGGATTTTCTTCGGGCTTTTCCGTATTCACGACTCGTTAAGAATACAAAAATTTAAATCTTAAAAATTATTAAACAGCGTTTTTAACAAGTTTAATTCCTTACCATTCCCAACCAAGCATCAGACAATTTAAGCCGCTGCCTATGCCAAGAAAACTAACCCTATCGCCCTTCTTTAAGAATTGTCTTTGATCCGCAATGGCTGCTGTTAATGGCACCGAGACAGTGCCAATATTGCCCAAATATTTATAGGTACTAAAATCTTTTTCAGGCGCAATACCAAGTTCTTTTAATATTGTATCACGATGACCTTCTCCAACCTGATGACAAATCACTTTATCAACTTGATCTCTAGCCCATCCCATCTTCGTTAAAAAAGAACCCCAGGTTTTTACGCCTAAAATGGCGCCATGCTTTAAAACAGAGACAGAATCAGTAGACATGAATTCAGACAGTGCCGCTGGTAACTTTTCTTTAGGTAACATGCTAGATAAAGCAGGTGGTAACTTATCACTAGACATCACTTCTTTAACAACTGAAGGGATAACATCAGGTTCCATTATTTGATCAATTGCTGCTAATAACTTATCTGGAGAAAAGACAAATTCACCGATTGCGACGGGTGATATTGAAACACCCCAGCGGCAAAGCTTGTGGTGCTCTGGTGCAGATTGATTTGCACCGCCCAACAGGCGATGTGTTTCTTTATTATCAAACGAGCCATCCGTCAATAATACTGCTGCAGCACCCGAACCACCTGTTAGCGTCGCCAGAGAACTGGAAAACATATCAATCGTTTTATCTTTCAACATGCGCTCGATCATGATCTCAACGATTTCACGTGAGGTCTCGCACGATACGACCATGCCGGCACGGATCTGCTTTAATTCGATGCGATTTGCGATATCAATAATGCCGTTCATAACACCTAAGCAGGCATTGGAAATATCATAGATATTGGCATCATCACTGATACCCAATTGCGCCGCTACCGCACAAGCAGTCGCAGGCTCAAAATTTTCCCGGCAAACACCCGTATAAACGAGTGCCTCAATGTCTCTTGCCTCAACGTTTGATTGTTCTAAGGCCTTTTTAGCTGCATTTGCAGCACCATCAGACAAAATGTGACCTTTTTCCCACCAACGACGTTCATAAATACCCGTCAAAGATTCTAATTGTCCCGGCGCTATATGGAGAGCGTCATACATAGGCATGAGCCGTTGCTCCAGGTCCTCGGAAGTGATCACTACCGGTGGCAACTCATAGCCGATAGACTCCATATGTACGCGTGAATATTTCATAAATTCATTCTAAGTGATTCGGAGCGCAAAATCTTTCATCTGATAGATAATTCTGCCATCTACGGTCAAAAAGCCATCTGCTTTTAGGGTTCTGCTCCGATCATCAATATCGGTTATCACCGCCTGTACCGTAACCTTGTCATCCACCGGTAATATCTGCCCGCGATACACCCATTCGTGCTGTTGATTCAGGGCCATACTTTCGAAGACGAATTGGCCTATTTCCAGTTCATCCTGCCAGCGTTCCCAAGCAAAGACCTTCAATAACTGCATAAAGGATTCAAGTCCTAATGAACCCGGCCACACAGGGTCCTCATAAAAGTGTGCCTTAAAGAACCAAGCCTCTTCCTTCACATTAGCTGTTCCTTCGATGAATCCCAAGTCATTTGAGCCGCCATGTGAGTCATATAAGGTAATCTCATCGACCATGCGCATCATATCTGCTGGCATTGGTGCTTCGGGAGGATAGGAAAATGATTTACCTCTGGCTTGTTCTTCCTGACTTGCCTTATACGGTTCAACATCCCGAAACCCGACCTGTTCCGCCAAGGCTTCGTGTGAGAAGAAACCAAAATAGGTATTACCCTTATAGACTATGCCCGCATCGGCATGCATTTCGTAATCAAAATTCTGAATAATCATGCCACCCGATTGGGAAACATTGGTAATCTTTACCTTAGTGGTTAAAGTGCCCATTTCTGGTGAGACTTTAATAAATTGAGTCGCCTCACCACCCAGATTTCTAAAAGAAATATCAGTTTCGCTGGTTAATGCTGAACCCAGATAGGCGGCTAACCAGCCGCAAGGTTGTAATGCCACTTCCAACAATATCGCAAACGGCATATAGGGTTGATTGTCTTCCGTGAAATACCAGTCATTAGCAAGGATATCGTATTCAGCTTCGATAATACCGCCCGCTTTGAGTACCCATGGTTCGCAGTCTTTGATTGATATAATGCGATCTAAGAACTTGTACGGAGGGCCTGGAAGACGTGCAATCTTACGTTCGCTATCAAACATCTTATAGCGATCACCAAAGGCCTCTGAGGGTTTGCCTAGCGCAAAGGCGAGTATTGATCTATTATCAAATAAGACTTGTTTTGTTTGTCTTGTGGTGTGATTGGCCCAAAGCGCTTCCAGCCGTTCTCGTTTTAAACCGCTCAGTTGTACCGTCAGATTTTTGATCTGCACGATAGCTCGATGATCGCCATACATTAATGCCTCGGCCAAGACATAAGGCATGCCGTCTGTTTTGTATCCAATCTCTTTCAGCGTGATTTCATATTGAACCGCTTTGGTCTCTTCAGTGACCTGACCTCGACATTTTAATTGACTGACTTCGCCAATCACCGGCTCATAAACAAACTCATCCATTTCACCAATCCAGCCCATACGTAAGAGATAAACACGTAAGGTATGTAAACAACACTCGTACATTAAAGTGCCCGGCATAACCCGATCATCGACAAAGTGACAAGTTAGAAACCAATCGTCTGGACGTATATCAGCTTCGCCCGTGATCTGACCAATACCAAATCGTCCACCAGCAGGATTTAGATTAAGTATGCGATGGACTAAGGTCATACGACCGCTAGGTAAGCCGACCGGATTATTTAAGCCTATATTTGCAAAGTCATTTCCAAAACATGAAACAAGATCGCCATCGCGCAAGGCATTCAATTGTTCATCGTCATAACGTTCGACATTCATCGACACAAGTTGATGCCAGTCTTCAGTTAACTTACCTTCGGCTTTTTGTTTTTCGATACTGGTCAGCACAATACCCTGCCCGGCATCGAGTTCGTGTTGGCTAAAGAAACCGGCGCAACCCTGTGTCATGGTGAGTAGTGGTTGACCGTTTACAGTCCCTTCAAAGTTAAAACGGAATAGACGTGTATCACCTTGGCTAAAAAACTGCTCGATATGGATATCGTAATGAATCGTTTGCCCTGCTGTCGGTAATGGTCCATGGAAAGTGATACGCGCATCGAGCAAGCGATAGACCGCCAAACCTTTCGTAATATGATCTATGCCTAAATATCCCGACAAGAATAAATCGGCCTGTCCTGCTTCCACGGCGACACAGGTTGGAATACGGCCTAAATCTAGATACCAGGCACCGGGCAAAACATCATGCTCTGTGATGACGCTACCGCTTGCAGCTAAGTCATGAGTTAAGGCGTCTGCCTCGCCATTCACTTCGAGAATACGATCAACCAACATTAATGGCTCATCGGGCAGACGCACCCGTGAAGGATGTTGATCGATGTCAGCAAAATTCTCACCCAACAAGTTACCAATAGACCCGACGGCAAACTCCAAACATGCCGCTCTATCAAATTGACATTCGATCTCTTCGCTGTGTGCAAGTTGTTCGAGACGATAAGAAGGTGATGACATCTCTACATCAGTCCCTGCCATTAACTGCATTTGCATATTGATAGCTTGCTCGAGCGTCTTTGTCATACCCTGACTGACACGCAAGAAAGCTGCTTGCGCTTCGGCGCGTGCTTGTCCTGCGAGTTGCATCTGTTCGATAATTGGTTGCAGCCCGTCGTTAGCATCCATCGGTAAAGAGCTCATATTGTGTTGCTGCCGATCAAACTGAACAACTTCTTCCCTTGTATGTTTCTGCTTTAATTCAACGACGGCAGAGCTTATCTCATCTTCATTTCTCTTTGAAGGCAAGGGCACTTTAAATAGTTCGCCACCAGTCTTAACACTAATATAATTTTTATATTCTGTTTTATTAATTTCTTTTGGACTATCAAGCTGCGATAAATCGACCGACACACCTTCGGCATAGAGTCTCGCCAGTAATTGCATTAAATTATCAACACTATCCTGTCCTTTGACACACATTGCCTTGGCAAAATGTGGTTTGTCGATGAGTATTTGATCAATCATTCGGGTACAAGAGCCACCAGGCCCCATCTCGATAAAACAACGCACACCATCCTCATAGGCACTATTGATGACCTTGGTGTAATCAAAAGGCGCCAACGCCTGATCCAAAATTGAATCTGCAGCAGCCTCTTGAGTAACGTTATAAGCACCACCACGAATACCACTATAGAAAGTCACATCGTCGGGAGGTGTTGTTTCAAAGAGATGTAAATCGCGGTACGACTGTGCAACGGGCATTACGACTTCACAATGAACCGTAATCACCCCTGAAAGCGCATGATATTGCGCTGCGAGTACTTTGACTGCCTTATTTAATGCTGTGCGGTCACCACCAATCACACATTCATTCGGTGTATTGATAATCAATAAATACACACGTTTATAGTTTTCTAATACGGTTTTAACGTTATCTGCACTGGTATTAATCACACCTAAGGCCCAATCAATTGGCTCATCGGTGCCCCAGGCTTTTTGTACCGAGGTACAGGCGCCTGCAAGCTCTTCGGTAAACAAGGTGCTTTTCTGAATACGTTGTAGCATTTCATCGCGCGCCGTCCAGGTACGCGTTGAGAAAAAACCAGTGGTCTCGCCGAGACTATAACCAATGACCGCATTCGGTTTAATCGCAAAACTAGTAACAATATCACTGACGAAAGTCCCTAACCAAACCTGACCAAAGATAACCTCTTCATGGCTTAATGCTTTATCTAAATTTGCTTTACTATTTTGTGACTGCCAAAAACGCCCTTTGGTAAATTGTGAAGCCAACGAATCATTTTCTGAATTCAGTTTTTCTAATACGTTTGGGAAGGCGACGCCCAACTCCTGCCCCATACCCCAGAAGTGATTACCGGAGCCGGGATAGACAAAGGCAAGTTTGCCTTGTGATGCCAAAGGGACAAGCGAATAAAAACAACGACCGTTATCTATCGACCTATTAGTCTGAATAGCATTGATGGCCTCATCACAGGCAAGATTAAATTCATTGTTATCATTAACAACTAATGCAACGCGTAACTGTTCATCTTCATGATGATATTGAGGCACATCGGAAAACGATAACTGTTTAATCTTATTTATTAAGGTCTGTGAATTTTTAGCAGCAGCAATAAATAGTTTTGCAGAATCTGTTTTAGCTATTGGCGCTGCATCACCTTCTTCAAGCAGGATACTAATAGCATTGCCATCAAGACTGCTTGCATTAACTAAGTTTTTTCTTGTTCCTTTTATGCGATCTTTTAGCCAGTAATATACTTGAGAATCTTGTGCTGTTGGTAGTAGACGATGCCGTAAACTGCTGACTGCACTGGCAACGGCAAGTAAACCCGTCGCAGCACCGCTATGTCCTAATGGAAACTGATTCATACTTACATTTCCAAGAATTGGAATATCTGCCAGATATTCTGCTTCGCTGGCAAGTGTAATGTGATCGATGTCATCTAGATGACATCGCGCATCTGAACATGCATTTTGAATCGACTCGACTTGAGCAGAGGGATTAAACTCTTTGTCATCACAGCCACCCGCCGAGGCGGCGCCAAACCCTTTGATAATGGAATAAACCTTGTCACCATCACGAAGTGCCTCTTCATGACGCTTTAAAATGAATGCGGTAGCACCATCTGCAACGTTTGCGTGTTGATGATATTCGATATGACCTGTTACTGCTCTTAGATCGCTAGCCAGATCAACTGAACCGACGATGACCTGGTCTAATTCATTTTGTTGTAAGGCACGTAAGCCAGATCCCAAGGCACGCAGTCCCGAGGTCTCTTCTGCAGAGACGGTGAATGACGGACCACCAATTCGAAACGCACGTGCTATGCGGCTGGCAACAATACCACCCAATGCGCCCATGGTACGGTTGGCAGTCAATGCAGGGCCGCTAGCCTCACGAAGCTTTGCTATCCAATCATTTAATTCGTTTTCATTTAGTGCAATGCCTAAGCCTTGTAACCATTCACGCGCATACTTTTTCTGTAGCCAACGAAAATGAAAATTCGTCGTATTTAAATCAAGCGCAATACCGATAAAGACACCAGTTCGGCATTGTTGCTCAGCGGTAAGTTCTGAAAGACCTGCATCCTCCAATGCATTCGCGGCCACTTCTAACATCAACAGTTGTTGCGGCAGCATCTCTTTTAATTCCGCAGGGGGTATTCGATAACGCCCTAGAGGTATTTTAATTTCATCAATTAAATAACCTTTGCAGTCGTTTGTTTCAGCACCCCACCAATTTCTTGGTTGAGCTGCAGACTCATTTTCGCCAAACAAAACAGCCGCATCAAATGCTGACTGATCATGCCAAGGTCCCAGATGGGAATCCATGCCAACGATGGCAATATCTGCTTTGTCTGTTGGTGCTAAAGGTGCACTATTTTTAGCAACTGTGCTTGTGTCATATTGCTCAAGTAGCACATGTGCGTTTATACCGCCGAAACCAAAACCACTGATTGCTGCTCGTCGAGGTGTATTGGTTTTCACCTCCCATGGCTCTGCTTCGGCTAAGACTTTAAACGGACTATTTGCTAAATCAATCTTATTTGAGGGCGTCTCATAATTCGCTGTCGGTGGCAGGACACCATGCTTCATCGCCAGTAATGTTTTCATCAATGCCGCTGCACCCGCCGCCGTTAATAAATGCCCCACATTACTTTTTACGGA
>CAJJDJ010000029.1 GCA_905182825.1 Thiotrichaceae bacterium UBA7359 | reverse complement strand
TAAAATTTGATTATACAGGGCTTCAGCATAAGATAGTTGCTATTCAATCTTGATTATATGACCACTTCCTGAAACTATATCACAATGTCCATACTAACTAACTGGTTTAATAAATGTTTAACAGATTAAGAGGTTTTTTTTCCAACGACTTATCTATTGATTTAGGTACCGCAAATACGCTTATTTATGTGATTGGAAAGGGCATTGTTCTGAATGAACCTTCGGTTGTTGCGATTCGTAATGACGGCGGCAAAATAAATGCTAAATCAATACGTGCCGTAGGAACTGAAGCAAAAAAAATGCTGGGTAGGACACCAGGACATATCACCGCAATTCGACCATTAAAAGATGGTGTTATTGCTGATTTCACGGTGACTGAAAAAATGTTGCAATATTTTATTCACCAAGCACATGGTTCTACAGTGTTCAGACCAAGCCCACGCGTGCTGGTCTGCGTTCCTTGTGGGTCGACTCAGGTAGAACGACGTGCTATTCGAGAGTCGGCAAGTGGCGCTGGTGCTAGAACGGTACACTTAATTGAAGAGCCTATGGCAGCTGCGATAGGTGCTGGAATGCCAGTTAGTCATGCGCGCGGTTCTATGGTGTTAGATATTGGTGGCGGTACAACTGAAGTCGCTGTTATTTCATTAAATGGGATCGTCTATTCCGACTCAGTTCGTATTGGCGGTGATAGATTCGATGAAGCCATAATTAATTATGTACGTCGAAATTATGGAAGCTTGATTGGAGAGTCTACGGCAGAGCGCATTAAACATGAATTAGGATGTGCTTATCCGGGTAATGAAATACATGAAATGGAAGTAAGGGGCCGTAACCTCGCAGAAGGCATTCCTAGAAGCTTCACATTGAACAGCAATGAAATACTTGAAGCCTTACAAGAACCATTAACTGGAATAGTTGGTACTGTAAAAAATGCTTTAGAAAAGACACCACCGGAATTAGGTTCTGATGTTGCAGAACGTGGTTTAGTATTGACGGGTGGGGGTGCTTTGTTGAGAGATTTAGACAGACTCTTAATGGAAGAAACTGGTTTACCTGTAATCATCGCAGAAGATCCATTGACGTGTGTTGCAAGAGGCGGTGGACGTTATTTAGAAATGATTGATGAGTTTGGTGCAGATATTCTTACGGTGGAGTAATTACTAGAGGCGGTCATTAATTATCACTACTCTTTTTCAAACAAATTCTTCTGATAACATTCGTTTTGTAGTTTTTGCTTTAATTTCGATTTTTTTGATGGTTGCTGAACCCCATCAAAGTCATTCGAAATTTATACGTTCGTTCCTAACATCATTGGTATACCCCATACAATACGTCGTTAATTTACCTGTCGAACTCACGGAGTGGGCCTCGAAAACATTAGTAACGCATAACACTTTGTTAAAAAAAAACGAGCAATTGAAACAAGAACGCTTGATTTTGAGTAGAAAATTACAGCGATATGCAGTTCTAGAAGCTGAAAACAAACGATTACGTGAATTACTAGAATCATCTTTTGAAATTAATGAAAAAGTTCTTGTTGCAGAATTAATTGCAGTAGAATTGCAAACTTTTAGAAAGCAAGTTGTTATCAATAAAGGCCTACGAGAAGGGGCTTATGAAGGTCAACCAATTGTAAGCTCAAATGGTATTATGGGTCAGGTTATTCATGTGGGGCCTTTTTCAAGTACAGTACTTTTAATTACGGATTCAAACCATGCCTTACCTGTTCAGATAAACAGAAATGGTTTGCGATCTATTGCAGTCGGTACTGGGAACAATGATAAACTCTTTCTTGAGTACTTGCCTAACAATGCAGATATACGATTGGGTGACCTAGTCGTTTCTTCTGGTCTCGCTCATCGATTTCCATCAGGTTATCCTGTTGGAATAATTGAAAAAATCTCTCATGTACCTGGTGAACCCTTTGCAAAAATAATGATGAAACCTAGTGCTCAATTGAGTCAACTTCGTGAAGTATTGATGGTGTGGCCTAACGAAACAGCATATGAAATTAATAAATATCTAGATGACTCAACTATAGAATTAATGAAATGAATAAATCTAAACAAGGTAACGGGATAATTGCTATGAGTTTCATAGTGGCAATCATGTTAACGGCCTTACCTTTGCCGGATTGGGCAGTGAATTGGCGTCCAGCTTGGGTTGCAATTGTCCTGATTTATTGGTGTCTGGCAGTGCCCGATCGCATTGGTATTTTTATAGCCTGGTTTTTAGGTTTATTACTAGATGTACAGCAAGGTTCTATCCTTGGTCAAAATGCTTTAGGTATGATCTTAATAGCGCTTCTTACAATAAATTCACATCAACAAATGCGAGCATATCCATTGTTACAGCAAGCAGTGTTGGTTTGTTTTTATCTTTTATTCTACAAGCTAATAATGTTTTTGATATCAGTTTATGTAGGAGTGGACACGAGTGATTGGACTTATTGGATGCCAGCAATTACAAGCATGTTGTTATGGCCATGGTTATTCATAATTTTGAGAGATGTGCGTCGTAAGCACAGAATCTCTTAGCAAAAAAAAATATGGCTCAAGATTTTATCTTCAAAAATAAAGATCATGAATCAAGCCTGATATCCAGGCGTATTCATATGTCTGTATTTATAATTTTTATTTTAATCAGCATGATTGTTTCAAGAATATTCTATTTGACGATTTTAAAAAATACTCACTATTCAACTTTATCACAAACAAACCGGGTTAAAATTATACCTACTCCACCAATTAGAGGCCTTATTTATAGTCGTGATGGAGTCATTCTTGCGGAGAATAAATCAACATTTAGTCTTATTGTGATTCCAGAGAAAATTAATAACATCAATGAAACTATAGCTAAATTAAAAAAAATAATTCTGATTGAAGATAGTGATATTGAAAAATTTAAAAAGTCGCTTAATAAAAAAAGAAAATTTGAAAAAATTACATTACGACTAAAATTAAGTAAAGAAGAAGTTGCACGGTTTTCAGTTAACAGACATCGTTACCCTGGGGTTGATGTTGTCGCAAGACTCAATAGGTATTATCCCTTAGGTGAGAAATTGGTTCATGCTATTGGTTATGTTGCCCGTATAGATGATGAGAATGTTAAGAGCATAAATAAATCAAATTATAGTGGAACAACTCATATCGGTAAACTGGGAATAGAAAAATATTATGAATCATTATTACACGGTCATGTTGGATACCAACAAGTTGAAGTTAATGCACAGGGTCGAGTTATTCGTGTGCTTGAAAAAGTTGCACCAAAGCCGGGTGAGAATATTCATTTAACAATAGATCTTTCGTTACAACAGATTGCAATTGATGAACTTAAAAATAAACGTGGCGCGATCGTTGCTATGGATCCAAAAAATGGTGATGTACTAGCGCTTGTTAGTTCTCCTGGATATGATCCAAATAAGTTTGTAAATGGAATAGATGCTAAATCATATGATTTATTGTTAGCATCAAAAGATAAACCATTAATCAATCGTGCAATTCAAGGAAAATATCCTCCGGGTTCAACATTTAAACCATTTATGGGATTAGTTGGTCTGGAAAATGGCACTAGAAATAATACCGATGAATCGTGGTGTCCTGGTTGGTTTACTTTGAAGGGAAATAAGCATCAATATCGGGACTGGAAAAAGCAGGGACATGGGCATACTGATCTACATAAAGCTATTATGGAATCATGCGACGTATATTTTTATACTTTGGCATATGACTTGGGGATTGATCGGATATATGAAGGCATGTCAAGATTTGGTTTTGGACAAAAGACTGGTATTGATATAGGAGGTGAGAAACAAGCTCTAATGCCATCAAGAAGATGGAAGCGCGAAGTGTTAGGAGAAGCTTGGTTTCCAGGAGAAACATTAATACTTGGTATTGGACAAGGCTACGCCTTAGTAACACCATTGCAACTGGCGAAAGCTATGGCAACTTTTGCAAATAGAGGTCACATAATTCGACCACGACTGGTTTCCGGCACAAGTAATTCAATCACTAATGAAGCCCATGACTTACCTAATCATTCTAAAAATAAGATTGTACTTTCTAATAGTGCTTATTGGAATGACGTGATTCGTTCGATGAAAGATGTTGTGCATGATGTCAGGGGAACTGCTTGGTTTAGCGGGAAAGATGCTGAATATAATTTTGCAGGCAAGACAGGTACTGCACAAGTTATAGGAATAGCACAAGATGAAAATTATAAAAAAGAAGAAATTGCCGAAGAGTTTCAAGACCATGCATTATTCATTGGGTTTGCTCCAGTAGAGGCACCAAGAATTGTCATAGCAATCATTGTTGAAAATGGAGGTGGTGGATCAAAAGTTGCTGCACCTATAGCACGTAAAATGTTTGATGATTTTATGAAAAAAAAAGACCCAATTACTAAAGGATAATCAACGTGGAAGAACAAAATCTTGGGCAGCGGCTACACATCGATTTTCCGTTATTCTTCGGCATTTTGGCATTATCTATTCTTGGTTTAGTAGTGATTTATAGTGCTGGTGGACAGGATATAGAACTAGTTTATAAGCAATCTATAAAATTAGTTATTGCCTTAGCTGGTATGATTATTATTGCTCAATTATCGCCGGCAAAGATTGCTAGGTGGTCATTTGTTCTATATGTCACTGGTTTAATTCTGTTGATAATGGTTATTTTTTATGGTGATGTTGGTAAGGGTGCTCAGCGTTGGTTAGACTTGAAGATGTTTCGCTTCCAACCATCAGAACTAATGAAACTAACAGTACCGATGATGGTTGCATATTATCTCGCTAATAAGATACTACCTCCAACTATTTCGAAGGTCTTGATGGTTTGTTTTTTGATAATACTTCCTGTTTTATTAATAGCGAAACAGCCTGATTTAGGCACGGCTTTGTTAGTAGCAGCTGCCGGTTTTTCAGTCTTATTTATAGCAGGTCTTTCTTGGCGCCTAGTTGCAGTTATTGGGGCTTTGGGAGCTGCAGTTGCTCCTCTACTCTGGTCTTTTATGCATAGTTATCAGAAACGACGAGTATTGACCTTCTTGAATCCTGAGAATGATCCATTGGGTGCAGGATATCATACGATTCAATCGAAGATAGCTATTGGTTCAGGTGGTTTTTATGGAAAAGGCTGGTTAAATGGTACACAATCTCATTTAGAGTTTTTACCGGAACGGTCTACTGACTTTATCTTTGCGGTATTTTGTGAAGAATTTGGAATGTTAGGTGTGTTGTTTTTATTATGCATATATCTCTTCATAATTTTACGAGGGCTTTATATTGCTATTAATGCGCAACACAACTTTGGCCGATTATTAGCTAGTGGTTTAACACTCACTTTTTTTGTTTATATCTTTGTTAACATGGGAATGGTTACAGGGCAATTACCAATAGTAGGAATTCCATTACCATTGGTTAGCCATGGAGGTACCTCAATGGTAACATTGACAATTGGATTCGGTATCATAATGTCAATACACACTCACAGACGGTTTCTTTCATCAAAAACATGAAAAAATTTAAAATAATAATATTAACTTTGTTTTACCTCTGGGTGTCTTGCGCGCAGGCTAATACAGATTTGTCGATTATGCAGAATGAATTTATCAAGAAGATGGAATCCCAATATGACTTTGATTCGACAAGTTTAAAAAAGTTATTTGATCAAGTGATAGTTTCGGAAACGATACTCAAAGCAATTTCAAAACCAGCAGAGAAAAGACTGTCCTGGTATAAATATAAGAATATATTTTTAAAGAAAAAACGAATTAATGAAGGAGTTGAATTTCTAAATAAAAATCGGGAGAAGCTACAAGCAGCGGAAAAAAAATTCGGCGTCCCTGCAACGATAATTACCGCTATTATCGGCGTTGAAACATTTTATGGTCGAATTGCTGGAAGTTATCGCGTTGTCGATGCACTTAATACCCTCGGGTTTTATTATCCAAAGCGAGCTGCATTTTTTCGTAATGAATTTGAACAATTTCTATTGCTTGCTCGTGAACAGGGTTTCGACCCACTGACTTTGAAGGGTTCTTATGCCGGAGCAATGGGTATGCCACAATTTATATCGAGCAGTTATCGTCATTATGCAATCGATTTCGATGGGGATAATATAATTGACATTTGGAATAATCCGAATGATGCCATAGGTAGTGTTGCAAACTATTTTGCTGAACATGGTTGGCAAAAAGATAAACCG
>CAJJDJ010000028.1 GCA_905182825.1 Thiotrichaceae bacterium UBA7359 | reverse complement strand
AACCTGCCCCAATAATATTTATATTTAATTTTTTTGAGGTAGTACGACTCATGAGAGTCAATAGTCACTACATTGTGGAAGGTATTTGTGGAGAATATTTTCATGAGTAGGTTCTACCCTACCTTTTTTGATTCCACTTATTAGCGAAGGGATAGTAGAAAAAAATTTGTTCGTTGAACTGGTAAATACGCGCGGTTCTTCCCAATTGAATTTTCTTTTCCTTATTTTCTTTCCAATATTTTGATAAATCGTTGTGGCTGCACTTACTGCTATTTTACTTCGAAACGGTAAGTAGTAAAATCCTTGCCTCCCACTAGCATAGTATTGATTAGCGAGATCTAATGTTTTACTTATAGCAGATTGAATCATTTCATAATCATTGCTTTCAGGATTTCTTGATGCAACTCTAATTTTTTCTGCTGTTAAATGATTGAGCCATTGGCCTGGTAAATACCTCCGATCAAGTAACGAATCTTCCATAACATCTCGAGCAATATTGGTAAGCTGCATCCCGACACCCAAATCGACAGCAAACCTATAAGCATTGGTATTTTTACAACCTAGTAGAGGGCACATCAAGATACCAACAGTACCCGCAACTTTATAACAATAGTTCAATAATTCTTCTTCATCTGAAATAGCAACTTCCTCTTGATCCTCGATTAAGCCTTCAACAAATTGTAAGACAATAGTCCTATCAAGATGAAGGTAATTATATATTTCAATAAATTTTGTAAGTGACGGGTCTAAAGAATAATCTTTATTTTCTATCATTTTATAAAAGTTTAATAATTTTTGTTTTTTTCCTTCAGATTGTTTATCTGCAATATCGTCTAAACCTCTGCATAGGAAATATAAAATAGCAATTTCAGAGCCCTGTTTTTTCTGGAACAGTTTTGTTGCCCAACTGAAACTTTTGCTATGTAAATTTATACTTTCCCAACCATTCCTCAACCTTTCTTTAGACTTGTCTTGCATTTTTTTATTACTTCCAATTTCTTTTAATAAGGTTTTCAACGACTTTAGCAGAGCAGAGCACTCCCGGCATTCCGGCACCAGGATGAGTCCCCGCTCCAGAAAAATATAAGTTCGATAAATCTGGATCTTGATTATGATATCTAAACCAAGCGGATTGAGTAAGCGATGGCGCAATTGAAAATCCCGTACCATGCATTGTTCGATAATTAGTCGCGAAGTCTTCTGGTGTCATAAAAAAATCATCTTCATACACTTTAGATAAATTAGGCATTATGGTTGATTCTAAAGCCTTTATAATTCTGTCACGAAGTTGTGGACCTTCGATGCCCCAGTCAACATTGCCAAGTAGATTGGGTACAGGACATAAAACATAAAAACTGTCATGGCCTTTGGGTGCAAAAGAAACGTCTGTTGCAGTTGGTCGGTGTATGTATAACGAGAAATCATCCGCTAGGATTTTTTTATTAAATATGTCATTTAATAATGATTTATATCGTTTCCCCATCCAAATAGTGTGATGAGCCATATCTGTATATTGAATTTTTGTTCCAAAAAAAAGTACAAATAGGCCCATTGAATAAGAAGTTAAACATTCTGGTAAAAACTTTTTGTTCTTTCTATGCTCTTTAGGCATAAGCTCGCGATAGACTGTAGGAGGGTCAGCATTAAATATAAACATATCGGCTTCAAAACGTTTACCAGATTTTGAAGTAATCGAACTAACTTTTCTATCCTTTACTTCTATAGAATCTATATCTGTCTTTAATTCAAGTTCTATTCCAGTTCTTAGCATGAGGTTTTGTAACTCTTTTATCAACTTGCCAGTACCTCCCATACAAAAATAAACTCCCCATTTACGTTCTAGAAAATGAATTAACGAGTAAATTGAAGTAGTGTCAAAAGGGTTACCCCCGACCAGCAGAGGGTGGATAGAAAATGCTCTTCTTAAAAGTGGGTGCTCTAGATAATGACTCACAAACTTGAAGACTGTTCGATAACCCTTCAATCTAATGATATTGGGAAACTGTCTAATCATATTAGATAGTTTAAGAAAAGGTGTGTCAGCAAGTTTAGTAAAACCAATATCAAATATTGCTTCTGAAAATTTCAGTAAACGGTCATAATTTTTAACGTCTTTTGGATTGAATCTACTGATTTCTGCATGAGTTGCTTCAATCGAATCGCAATAATCAAAAGTTTCACCAGTATGAAAATAATATCTATACCAGGGATTAATCGCTTTAAATTCAAGGTGATCTTCTCTTTTTTCATTAAATAACTCGAATAACTCATCAAATAGAAACGGCGCTGTAATCAGAGTAGGCCCAGCATCATGAAGATAACCATTTTTTTTAAATACTTGCGCTCTGCCTCCAACTGTCGGTAATCTCTCCGTTAACACAACTTGATAACCCAATGCTCTTGCACGGAGAGCTGAAGCAATCCCTCCAATTCCAGCGCCAATGACGACAACACGTTTATCAGAATTTAAGCTATGGTTATTGACCATCTATGATTTTGACCTTCTATTTTGTGACAATATAATTTGATTAAACTTGAACTAATATTCTTCTTTTTTTAGATCGTCCATAATAGGTATCGTTATTTGTCTTAGTTCTTCAGGTAAGGAGGTACTTATTAAATGAACCTCGTCGATCATCTTTTTGAAAACAGCACTCGTTTTCATAAAGGCCTGCGATTCATTCAATTGTTTCTGCCAATAACATGCGTCATTATTATTTGATTCTCGAATCCATTTACTAAATAACTCTTGTGATTTTTCATTTAAACTTTCTTTAAACATTATTATCACTGCATTTGGTGCTTTTCTTTTAAGATCTGATAATGCGGCCATTTCGCCATCCGTGCCCATAATGTTTTTCATATCATTTGCGATTTGATAGCACTTACTTAATAGTGTCAATAATATTTGAAGGGGTTCTAAAAATTCATTCTTTTGAGCAATCTTGAATACTCCTTCCGCAGGTAACATTAGAAGTGGGGATGTTTTTTCACTTGCAATATCAAGATATTCATTCCAGACGGGATAAGTTTGATAACTTAAATCTCGACTCTGCCCAAGAGAAGTCTTTATCAAAGCAAAAGATAAAATTGAAGAGAGTTCCGTCGTATGACTTTTTGAAGCAGCAAGGTTAGCTTGTTCAAATGATTTACCGATTAACCAATCACCAAAAATTAGTGCAACTTGCTCACCAAATTTGGCTCGCACATTAATGCGACCTCGACGTATTGAAGTTTTATCGCAAATATCATCGTGAATCAAAGAGGCATTGTGCATTAACTCAACTGCCAGAGCCCATTTAATGCTAACTTCGGGACAAATCTGGAAGTATTTGGATGACCTTAAAGCAATCTTTGCCCTAATATATTTACCCGGTGTTGCAAAATGATGCTTTGCAACTTGTCCTAAATCTGAATTGTCACTTGGAAGTATCTGATACATCTCACGGGTGATATTGTCACCTTCCGAATCACCATCAATATTCAAACCATGTGATGTGACGTGATGTGACTTCGCAACTTTTGCGAAATTCCTCAGCATTGTTTGATTGAAGCTTCGTTATAGACTCGAAAATGGTTGTGGGGTAGCCATACTACCCCACACTCCATATCATCAAGTTTCAGATAGTTAAGCTCTTGACTCTGACGTGGCGCAAGCCCAGATTACTAGACAAAAAGCAATTTTATTAATGACATCTGCTATGTTGTATATCAGATTTAAACTGCCTCCATCCATTCCACCACCTAGGTATCCGATAGCATATCCGATGGGGTAAATTGCCCAACCAATCGTGACAATCCACTTCATAGTAGAAAATGCTGATTGAACTGAGGCAGGTGCATCATTCGCAGATATCTTAGATGCTTCACCCAAAAAGATTTCATACAAGATGAAAAACCAACCGAGCATCCCAATAACGAAACCAACAGTGGCATCTATTTGACCAGCTTCGCCTAAATATCCACCAAGAAGCATAACCAATGTACCGATTAATAATCTCCAGAAGACACCAAAAGCGACTGCGGTCACAGCTGATAAGATCAGATAGAACTCAATCATTTGTAATGGAACTGTGATTAACCAATCTACATATCGAAACACCGTTGGTGATTCACCAGTGGCGACCCAAACATCACGCATATAAAAATAATGAATCGCGGCAACTAATGTTACTAATGCGCCGACCACCATAGAAGTTTTCCATTTATCAGGAACTCGTTGAGTTTCCATCAAAAAGAAAACTGTCGCAGCAACCATTGCTACCGAAATAACCCAAAAGCTGATGCCTACGGCGTCTGTTGGATTCAGTGCACCACCGTGTCCAGCAGCAAAACTAGTTGCTGGAAATAAGATTAAAAACGGCATAAGTTTGCTTATAAATTTCAATTGCATCTACATAACCCCCTACTGATGTTATTAATTTTTAGTTATTTTGAAAATATCTACCCTCAGAGCATATGGGATTGATATATCAATGGCAACACTGAGACAGCGTCATTTAATAATAATTATTTTGTCTAGGACAATGAATAAGATTTTTAACATCATAACTCTGTTTTAAATAAATATATCTTAGTGGTTCTAAAACAACTCTGTGGTGAAATAGTTAAGAATATTTTAAAAAGGACTACTTTAAATCAATGTTAGATTTGATAAATTACTTTGTTGATTCATAGAAATTGATAAGAACTACGAATGGGGGGTATAAATTACATATTAGTATTTGCCAGTTCTACATTTTTTTGTAGTGAGTACTCACACTGATGAGTGGTTATGTGGATTAAATCTAGAAGTAATTGATGAGATGTCATCGGTTTTAGTATCTGTATTATAATCCAATGTAATCAGTGACATAATCCTCTTTCGCTGCACCACCAACTTCAACATTAAAAAAATGGTACTGATGCTTTCAAACCCATGCCAAAAAAGTCATCTTGACACAACTATTAGCAAAGCTAGAACTATTACCACATAAACTTACGCTAAATTCATCATCGTGGATATGATGTGAATTCATGCCTACTCTCAAGAATAGTGAAATAGCCTATCTAAACACATTAATATTATGGACTTACATTCTCAGATAGATATTAGTAGCGCAATCAAAAATGAAAAAAGATTAACTGGCAAATAGCTGCTGTTGAGAATGTAAACTTTTGAATGAATGATATATTTAGAATTAAAATTATATAAAAGTTGGATTTACAGTTTTTTTAATAGAATTTAATGACATTCTGCTATGAATAAATATATCTGATAATTAACCAAACTTTTTTAAAGCTAGTGATGTCGAGTCAATGCGAGTTGAGATAGGAAAAGAGGTGAGATAAATCAGTTCATACGTTTTTAATAAGATCATACGAATAATTGATTACATAATAATCATACATTTTGAAATTTCTATAAAGAAGCTCTATTTGCTCTAGTTTCTCTAAAAGAGGTTTAAAAAGTGAGTTGGTTCTGTATTCAAATCAGTCACAAGTTACTTGGGTTGGCTTATGTTTCATGACGATGGAGGATTGGACTAGTAGCTAACTAAAGATACTGCTGCCAATCAAATTGTTTATCTGCAATAACAAAAAATTCAGGATTTAATATAGACTCTTTGGTGTTGTATTTAAGTTGATTAAAATTCATGTCTACGACAATGCCGCCAGCCTCTTCAACAATTATCTGTGCTGCGGCAGTATCCCATTCAGATGTTGAGCCAAAACGTGGGTAAATGTCAGCTTTTCCTTCGGCGATAACACAAAATTTTAGAGAACTACCAATTGAAAGTACTTCTGGGTTGTTGAGCTTTTGTATAAATGCATTTTGTTGTTTATTTCCGTGTGAACGACTGCCAGCTACAATGATATTATTTGAGTCAGTTTTTCTTACTGAGATTTGATTAGTGTCACCATCGTTATGATGTTTGTAGGCTCCATGATTAACAGATGCTGTATAACAGATGCCCGTTACTGGAATTAAGACTACTCCTAAAATAGCTCGGTGACCTTCAATTAACGCAATATTCACAGAGAATTCATCGTTACGTTTTATAAATTCGCGAGTACCATCTAAAGGATCTACGAGCCAATATTGTTGCCATTTGTAAGAATCACTGAAACTCACATCTGATGATTCTTCTGAGAGTATAGGGATAGATGGTGTTAATTTTGTTAGATGTTCACATATCGTATTATGCGCGATCATATCTGCTGCAGTAACAGGAGAATTGTCCTTTTTATTATCCACTGAGAAACTTGTCCCATAAATCTCAAGTATCTTGGCGCCTGCTATATAAGAGATATTTAATACTTTAGAAGCTAGTTCCTCTAAATCGCGATGTTTAATTTCATTCATTTAATCTGTTTGATATCCTTGTAAGTTATAAAATTCATCATGGGTATCCCAAAATAATATGAAAGCTAACATTAACTGGAAATCTATTAAAACTGTTTTGTTAGATATGGATGGGACTTTGCTTGATTTAAATTTTGATAACTACTTTTGGCAAGAGTATTTACCGATTCACTGGGGCTCGTTAAATAATATAGATGCTTTAAGTGCAAAGAAGCAACTCAGGTACTGGTATGCAAAAGAGGTGGGAACACTTTCTTGGTATTCTTTGGATTTTTGGACGGAACGATTAAACTTTGATGTGTTGGAGCTGAAGTCAGATGTTCAGCATTTGATTAAGTATCGGCCGCACGCCGAAACATTTCTCCAGCGGCTAAATGAATCAGATTTCTTTGTAGTGATGGTGACGAATGCGCATGAAGATCTTATAAAAATGAAGATCGAAAAAACAAATATTGACATATTTTTTGATCGAATCATAAGCGCTCATACTATTGGTCACGCAAAGGAGGAGGAGCCTTTTTGGAAGAAGTTACAATTAGAAGTGCCTTTTAATTGTGATGAAACATTATTAATTGACGACAATCTAATGGTACTGAGAGCAGCAAGAAAATATGGTATTAGAAACTTATTAACGATAGAAAAACCTGATAGCCTAAGACCTGAACAGGAAACAGCAGAGTTTGATGCAATCTATTCATTTCAAGATATTATTTTTTAAACGTTTAAATTGAACCCGTAACAGAAATCCCAAACATTATGATTGAGTCTCAATCCACGAGCCTCATACCGAGTCTCAATACGCCAGACAGGTCTTGGCGAAGTGTATAATTTGTTAGCCGATAAATTTATAAGAGCAGGATCCGAACTACACAAATTTCGAATATGATTAGCATAGTCTTGCCAATCTGTAGCTATATGTAGACGTCCGTGAAGTGCAATCTTCTCTTTTACTAATCCGATCAATTGTTTATTAATAAGTCTTCGTTTTTGATGTTTCATCTTAGGCCAAGGATCAGAGAAGAATATAAATATCTGATTTACAGAGCGATATGGAATCTGATTTTGTAATACATCAATTACATCATGATTACTGATTTTAATATTCGTTAAGTTGTTCAACTCTATTTTATTTAATAGCTGACCAATACCCGGTCGATGGACTTCGATAGCAAGATAGTTATTTTCTGGATGCTTTTGAGCGTGATTGAGTGTTGAATCACCAGTACCAACACCAATATCAAGGATGAACGGGCCGCGTCGTTTATAAAGTGATTTGAGATCAAGATTTTCAGCGCTCAAGTTAACACCATGTTTCTTCCAATAATTATTCAACGCATATCGCTGAGAACTAGTTAATCTGCCCTCGCGTTTAACATAGCTGCGAATGATGTTTTTATTTTTTGTGTTTTCTTTCAAGGAGCAAAGAGTGTTGCTAAATAAAATACTATTTTATATGAATAACTTAAAAAAAATGACCATCGATTGGTGATGAAGCACTAGCATAAGCACGTCTTGGCATTCTTCCCGCCAAATAAGCTTCACGTCCCGACTCGATAGCTTTTTTCATTGCGCTTGCCATTAGAATAGGGTTCTTTGCTTGGGCAATGGCTGTATTCATTAAAACACCATCACAACCTAATTCCATGGCAATAGAAGCATCTGAAGCGGTACCAACACCAGCATCGACTAGAATAGGGACATTGGCATTTTCAACAATTGTTCGAATATTATATGGATTGCGGATCCCTAACCCTGAGCCGATCGGTGCGGCTAAAGGCATTACTGCAACACAGCCCATTTCTTCAAATCTTTTAGCCATTATCGGATCGTCCGATGTATAAACCATAACCTTGAAGTCATCATCAATAAGTTGTTTTGCTGCTTCAAGAGTTTGAGGAACATCTGGGAACAATGTTTTTTCATCCCCAAGGACTTCGAGTTTTATCAAATCATGTCCATTTAATAATTCTCTAGCTAGTCGGCAGGTCCTAACAGCTGATTCAACATCGTAACAGCCGGCGGTATTTGGCAAAATGGTATATTTATCGGGTGAAATAACATCTAACAGGTTTTGTTGTTCTTTGTTTTGTCCAATATTAAGTCTACGAATTGCAACAGTTACAATTTGTGCTCCGCTCGTTTCGATCGCATTTTTTGTCTCATTCAGATCATTATACTTTCCTGTTCCAACTAATAATCTGGATGAATAATCAGTGCCTGCTATTGAGAATGCGTCTGTTCTAGTCATTTAGATTTATCCACCGCCTATAGCTTGAACTATTTCAATATTATCGCCTAGATGTATAGATGTATCGGCATATTTACTTCTGGGGATGATATGTTGATTTATTTCGATTGCGAATTTACCTTCTATATCAAGGCTCGATATTAATTTTTCGATAGTCATCTTTTGCTCTATAGTGCAAACATCGCCATTTAGAAAAATTTTCATAGGATTTGATTAACTAGGAGAACTTATTAAGAGATGACTAATCAAGCTCTATCTCCATTCCCTCTCTAGCTATTTTGCAAATTAGCGGTGCTCCACATTCTTTAATCATCATTTCACATTTCTGATGTATCTTATCGATAGCATCATCATCATTATAAGGATCATGATGGTAGAGGTATAATTCTTTAACATCAGCATCAATTGCATAATTAACAACATCGACGTAACACGAGTGGCCCCAGCCACGCTTGGTTTTATAGTCTTCAGGCGTATATTGAGCATCATGGATCAGAATGTCAGCGCCGCGGATTGTATTTAACTCATACTCGTACTCTTCTCGGTTCATCTCTTGGAACATTTGCTGCTCTTCTTTATTAAATTCAGACATTTTTTGCTTGATTGACTTATCAAGAAATTGACATTCATTATCAGAGATATAGATAATAGTTTTGTTAGCCGCCTTAATTCTATAACCATATGTAACGCCAGGATGATGTACGTTGTGATAGCTTATCTCAATAGGACCAGTACTTAATTTTGCATCCCTTGGATCAAGATAATTAATGTTTGCCATCCAGCTTTCTGTGCCTACTGGAAAATAAGGTGCCTGCATTTGAGAATCAAGCTTTTGTTTGACCTCTTGTTTTGAGTCACCTGGACCGAAAAAAGTTAAATTCCAGTCAGGTATAAAAGCAGGTACAAAAAATGGCAGACCGCAAATATGATCCCAATGATAATGTGTTAAAACTATTAATAGTTCTTTATTCTTAGCTTCTGCTACCAGTTTATTACCCAGTGGAATTATACCGGTGCCTGCATCACAGATAAGTACGGTATCATCTACATTTACCTCAACGCATGATGTGTTACCACCAACTTTAAGATGTGTGGGAAAAGGTGCGGCATAAGAACCTCGCACTCCCCAAAATCGGATGTAGGGCTTTGACATATTTTAAATTTTACTAATATATTTACTAATGATATCGGTTATTGCACGCATCGGCATCGGCTTAGTTATAAATTCTAATGCTCCGAGCTCATTAGCCGTAGTTCTATCCTGAGCATAATCCTTTGAAGTGATCATTATCACGGATGTATCCCTATGTAATTCTAACCGTCTTAATTCTGATAGAAAAGTAAAGCCATCCTTAACTGGCATGATAATATCAAGGAATAGTAGACTTGGTTTATTATCTTTCAGGTATACCATAGATGTTTCAGCACAATCAAAACTTATTAAATCAAGATTTAGATCTTCCGTGCTGCGCGCGAATAATGCTCTCACAGTAGCGTTATCGTCTACTATAACTACGGTTTTTTTATCATCACTCATTTTTAGATTTAATCCGCATTCCCGTTTAATACTTTAGATGTAAACATAACCTTGTCATGCTGAGACATTTTTTTAAAAATATTTTATCGCTCCGGGTTTGTAGCTATTATTTTTATTCCTAAATTTATCATTAAGTTATCTCTATATTCTAGCTTAAATAGTACACTAAAATACTAAATGAGCCA
>CAJJDJ010000027.1 GCA_905182825.1 Thiotrichaceae bacterium UBA7359 | reverse complement strand
ACAGTTAAGCTAGTTGATGAGAAGGGCGAAGAGCTCAAGATCCCGGGTACTGATCAGGCTGCTCATTATTTATTGCCTTCAAAAGCAGTGATTAATGTAAGTGATGGTAAAGAAGTTAATATTGGAGACATCATTGCGCGTCTCGCTCAGGAATCAGTAAAAACACGTGATATTACAGGTGGATTGCCTAGAGTGGCTGATTTATTTGAAGCACGTAAACCTAAAGAACCCGCGGTTTTGGCAGAGATCTCCGGCATCATCAGTTTTGGTAAAGAAACAAAAGGCAAACAAAGGATCGTTATTACTGGTCCGGATGAACTTGTCCATGAAGAACTTATTCCAAAATGGCGTCATGTAAGTGTATTCGAAGGTGAACATGTTGAAAAAGGTGAAAGTATAGCCGATGGACCACCTATGCCACATGACATCCTGCGTTTGAAAGGTGTGGTCGCATTAACTACCTATATCAGCACCGAGATTCAAGAAGTGTATCGCTTGCAGGGTGTTAAGATTAATGACAAACATATCGAAATCATTGTGCGACAAATGATGAGAAAGGCTGAAATCACGAACCCTGGCGATAGTAATTTTCTTAAAGGCGAACAAATAGAACGCTCAAGAGTTTTGGAAGAGAACGAAAGAATTGAAGCAGATGGCAAGACCCCTGCTACTTGGGCGCCTATATTATTAGGTATTACCAAGGCTTCTCTTTCAACAGAATCGTTTATCTCAGCAGCATCTTTTCAAGAAACCACTCGAGTACTGACTGAAGCGAGTGTGAGTGGAAAACGAGATGATTTGCGTGGATTGAAGGAAAATGTGATTGTTGGACGTCTTATTCCAGCGGGAACTGGACTTGCTTATCATGCTGAACGTAAAGAACGTTTAGACAAGAGAAATGCGCCCGAAACGACTTTAGAAAATATCGAAATAGACGATGTTGAAATACCTATAGCCGGTTCTGATTCGGAAGCTGCGGAGGGTACAACAGGAACTTGAAAAATAAGCGATGATCTTCCTTGACAGGATCATCATCAAAGACATAAAATCCCGCCTCTTTGACAGACCGGCTGACATTTTTCAGTCTGTCATTTTGCTTTAAGTACTAGAAATACTGGCGGATTTTTAAAAAAAATGCCGATACGCCAGACGGCATCTTGAGGATATCCGATATTCTTCTCCACATGTCCGTACTGAAAATTGTAACTGCATTCATTTTGAATGCGCTCAGTATGGATAGGTGAGGTAGTCTGCGCACTTAATAAACTGATTTATAAGAATTATTTTATGACAACAATTAATCAATTAGTCAGAAAACCGCGCAAGCGACAACGCGTTAAAAGTAATGTTCCTGCGCTTGAGGCTTGTCCTCAAAAACGTGGTGTATGCACTCGTGTCTATACAACTACACCAAAAAAACCAAATTCTGCTCTAAGAAAAGTAGCTCGTGTAAGACTAACTAATGGCCAAGAAGTAACCACTTACATTGGTGGTGAAGGGCATAATCTGCAAGAGCACTCTGTGATTCTGATTAGAGGCGGTCGTGTGAAAGATTTGCCGGGTGTTCGATACCATACTGTTCGCGGTACCTTGGATACCTCCGGTGTCAGTGATAGACGCCAAGGACGCTCTAAATACGGGGCGAAACGACCAAAATCGTAAATTAATATTTACTAATACATTAAGAATAGATACAGGAATAGCTTGAACCATGTCCAGAAGACGCGTTGCTGAGAAAACTGAAATATTGCCTGATCCGAAATACGGAGATAAGGTATTAGCAAAATTTATTAACATTATTATGCGCAGTGGTAAAAAATCCATCGCAGAAAAGATTGTATATGGTGCACTGGATGAGATCAGTGGGAAAGGTAATCCAGAGCCACTTGGAATATTTAATAAGGCACTTGAAAACGTCCGGCCACTAGTCGAAGTTAAATCTAGACGTGTAGGTGGGGCTACTTATCAGATTCCTATTGAAGTTAGAACGGCCCGAAGTGTCACCTTAGCGATGCGTTGGATGGTTGATGCTGCAAAAAACCGGGGTGAAAAAAATATGGGATTGCGTTTGGCTGGGGAGTTGTTAGATGCTTCAGAAAGCCGTGGTTCAGCCATTAAGAAGCGAGAAGATACGCACCGCATGGCAGAAGCCAATAAGGCTTTTTCGCATTATCGTTGGTAATAACTAATAAAAAAATTAAAACAGTATCATGTCACGTCACACACCAATCGAGCACTATCGAAATATCGGAATTATGGCTCACATTGATGCTGGTAAAACCACGACTACCGAGCGTGTACTATTTTATACAGGGGTTTCACACAAGATTGGTGAAGTTC
>CAJJDJ010000026.1 GCA_905182825.1 Thiotrichaceae bacterium UBA7359 | reverse complement strand
GATGAGCTACCTTACCGGTCATCAATCACAATAGATGAATTTAAAGATGAAGATAATATCATTCATATTCACGCATCCATTTGGGTTGAAACAACTGGACAAAAATCAATCGTTATTGGAAAGAAAGGCAACGTTCTGAAGGTTGTAGGTAAAGCTGCAAGGCTTGAACTTGAAAAGTTATATGACAAAAAAGTGAATTTAAAAAGTTGGGTGAAAGTTAAATCAAATTGGGCCGATTCAGAACAAGCTTTGAGACAACTCGGTTATTATGAATAGGTATTAATGTTACTTAAATGATAGTTGAGCATACGTCATGTTATATATTGCATCGTAGAGATTATCTGGAAAGTAGCTTCATTCTTGAAATTTTTTCTAGAGAACATGGTCGTTTTAGTCTTATTGCAAAAGGCGCAAAACGGAATAAAAAAAAACAAGGTGTAAGCTATGATCTCTATCAAGAATATTTAATGACATGGGTCAGTAAGACGGATTTAGGTGTGTTGATTGATGCTGAGTTAGCCACAATAATGACTCCAATGAGTCCAGTAGAGATGATGACGGGTTTTTATATAAATGAAATAATTCTTAGATTGTTACATAAACATGAATCTCATCCAGAATTATTTGACACTTATAATACAACTGTAAAAGAACTGTCTAATAGTAATACTGATCAATCCTTAATCCGTTATTTTGAAAAAAATTTATTACAATCTCTGGGATATGGATTGATATTTGCCCCGGATTTACACACAGGGAGCGAGATTGCCGCCGAAAATGACTATCATTATAAATTAGATTTAGGCCCAACTTCAAATAGTAATGATAGTAGAGCAGGAATTCCTGTCTCGGGCAAAACATTAATCGACTTGAATAATGAAACTTTGATTCATACTAAAAATAAAAAAGAAGCGAAGATACTACTGCGGTCTCTACTTAATCAGTATTTAGGAGAAAAACCACTAGCTAGTAGAAAGCTTTACCAAGAATATATAAAACAAAAACAGTTTGTTTGATATACCTGTATATCGATTGTCGCTACAATATCAACTTTTATAAATTCTAAAAGATTATTTTATGTTACTTGGTATAAACATAGATCATATAGCGACTCTTCGAAAAACTCGAGGTACACGATACCCCGATCCAGTAGCTGCCGCACATTTGGCAGAACAAGCAGGTGCGGATTCTATTACTGTGCATTTACGTGAGGATAGACGTCATATACAAGAAAGAGATGTTCATCTATTAAACGAAACATTAACAACGCCTATGAATCTTGAAATGGCATTGACAGAAGAAATGATAACAATTGCTGAATTAGTAAGACCGAAGTATTGTTGTTTAGTCCCAGAAAAACGCAAAGAAGTTACAACTGAAGGTGGCTTAGACGTATTTTCTCAATTACATAAGATAACTGAAAGTTGTGCACGTTTAAAAGAGGCTGGGATTAGAACTTCTTTATTTATTGATGCTGACGAAAAACAGATAGATGCAGCAGTAGAATCTTCAGCACCTTGTGTCGAAATTCATACAGGTCATTATGCCGATGCGAACGACGATAACAAAAAAAAACTGGAATTAAATAAAATAATAAAATCAGTTGCATATGCTAGCAGTGTTGGTTTAAAGGTGCATGCAGGCCATGGTTTGAATTATACCAACGTGATGAATATTGCAGCAATTCCTGAATTGCTAGAATTAAATATTGGACACAGTATCATTTCCCGAGCCGTATTTTCTGGATTATCCGAAGCGGTAAGAGAAATGAAAAAAATAATTAACTCATCGGTTTTACCAAAATATTAACCTATATCTCAGATGTCCGAACAACATACTCAAACTAACAAAAGACGTACCTTTGCCATCATTTCACATCCCGACGCTGGTAAAACTACTATTACAGAACAATTATTAGTGTATGGCGGTGCTATACAAACTGCGGGAACTGTAAAAGCAAGAAAATCTGATCGTCATGCAACCTCAGATTGGATGCAGATGGAAAAAGAAAGGGGTATTTCTGTCACTAGCTCTGTCATGCAATTTGAGTACAAAAGTAAAACCATAAATTTATTAGATACGCCCGGACATGCTGACTTCTCAGAAGATACTTATCGAACATTAACAGCTGTTGATTCAGCCCTTATGGTTATCGACGTTGCTAAAGGTGTTGAAGAACGAACTTTGAAATTAATGGACGTTTGTCGATTAAGAGAAACACCTATTATTACATTCATTAATAAATTAGACCGCGAAGGGAAAGAACCAATAGATCTCTTAGACGAAATTGAAAAAGACTTAGATATTAAATGCGTACCTTTCACTTGGCCTATAGGAATGGGTTCTAGATTAACTGGAATATATAATCTATTAGATGATACGTTACGCTTATATGATAAAAAAAATGATGCTATCCATGCGAAACTAATCAATGGATTACAGAGTGAAGAAGCAAAAGAAATACTAGGTGAACAAATTAAAGTATTTGAAGAAGAAATTAATTTAATACAAGGTGTATACGGAGAGTTCATTAGAACTGATTTCTTGTCTGGTAAAATGACCCCTGTTTTTTTTGGAACGGCGCTACATAATTTCGGAATTTCAGAATTTCTAGATTGTTTGCTTGAACATGCACCTGCACCACAAATACGTGTTGCGGAAGAACGAAAAATAGAACCAAATGAAGATAATTTAAGTGGTTTTGTCTTCAAAATTCAAGCGAATATGGACCCTTCACATAGAGACAGAATTGCATTCCTACGTTTATGCTCTGGAAGCTATCAGCGTGGAATGAAAATCCATCACGTACGATTGGGTCGTGATATTCAAGTCTCAAACGCATTAACATTTATGGCTGGAAATCGTGAACAAGCAGAAGCAGCTTGGTCGGGAGATGTTATTGGCTTACATAATCATGGAACTATTCAAGTTGGTGACACTTTCACTCAAGGAGAAAAGTTGAACTTTACCGGCATACCTCATTTTGCTCCTGAGTTATTTAGGCGTGTACAATTACGAGATCCACTGAAGTTGAAGGCATTGCAAAAAGGTTTAACTCAATTAGGTGAAGAGGGCGCTACTCAAGTATTTAGACCTAAAAATAGAAATGATTTAATTCTTGGTGCCGTGGGAATACTACAATTTGACGTCGTAGCTTGGCGCCTCAAAGAAGAGTATGGCGTAGAATGCTCATATGACAACATTCCTATTGTTGCTGCTCGCTGGGTAGAATGTAGTGATAATAAAATACTTGATGAATTTTGTAAAAAAGCTAGTGACAATATCGCTTTTGATGGTGGCGAACATTTGACATATCTTGCACCATCTATAGTTAACTTAAATTTAATCATAGAACGCTGGCCTGATATTACGTTTTATTCAACAAGAGAGCATTAAAAATAAAAAAACATTAATATTTTTTGTTACTGACACTTTTTTGCTTTCGCTTTACTGACTTGAATCCTTGTTTTCTAAATCACGGTCAATATCTGTTTTATTAACATTATTTCCATCATCTTGTATTGATACATATAAAGCAGCTTTAGGGTTTATTTGTGTTAATTCATTATCTTCATGAGTTTCTGTTTCACTTGGTGATTTAATCTCAGACTGTTTGTTTATCAATTGATATTCTACAGATTTAGCTGTTTCAACTGTTAAATGTTCTGTTTTAAAAGTCTTGCTATTCTGATGAGTTATGTCGTCATGAGCATTTTCAATATTCTTAGTGACTTCTTGAGATGGCATGTTGTTTACATTCACGTCAGGCTGATTCATGCTCTCAGACTTGTTGCTTTTCGTTATATTTGTATCTTCATGAACACTCACAATATTATTTATATCGTCTTGCTTACGCTTACGACTTCCGCGTCGGCCTCGTCTTGACCCGGAATTTAAATTCTTTTTTGTTACATCAGCATTAGTAAGCTCACTACCTAAATTCTTCTCATTATTCTTTTGCTGATTCTTATTACGGTCAGCATTATTTGAATCTGAGCTCGAATTATATCGTTGTTGATTGTTTGTATTCGAATTGCGCTTTTGTTGGTTGTTTGTATTCGAATTCCGTCTTTGTTGATTATTTGTATTATTACGTCTTGGTCGATCTCGGTTAGGATTGCTATTACGTTCATTTCGTGATCGATTATTTTGTTGGCGATTGTTTGACGTGGTCAGCTTTTTATTTTCAAATATACGAAATAAGTTGCCAAACAATCTAGTTATAAAACCGTTTGACTTATTTTTTGTGTTCGCGATGGGAACTGGTGCTGAGGGTACAAATTGTTTAACAACTGGTTGTTCTCCTCGAGGTTTATTATGTGTGCTAATAAGATTATTATTAATACTACTTTTTTCATCTATTTGAATTTTGTAACTAGACTGCTGATTTTCATCCTGTTTAACATCAGACAATCGAACACGTTGCACCGAATATTGCGGTGTAACCATTGTTAGTTCAGGAATTACTAGAATTTCAACGTTAAGTCTATGTTGTACTTCACTAATATGCTGCCGCTTTTCATTCAATAAAAATGTAGCTGCATCTACAGGCACTCTCACAATAATCTTAGCGGTCATATCTTTCATCGCTTCTTCTTCGATGATGCGCAATACTGAGAGAGACAATGATTCTACATCTCTAATAGTTCCTTGACCATCGCATCGCGGACAAGGTGTATGACTAGATTCTCCCAAGGATGGTCTTAATCTCTGACGCGACATTTCAAGAAGCCCGAAACGAGAAATCCTGCCAACTTGAACCCGGGCACGATCCATACGCAAACTTTCACGCATAGCATTTTCGACTTCACGTTGGTTACGAGTGTTAAGCATATCAATAAAATCTATAACTATTAGGCCACCAATATCACGTAGCCTAAGTTGGCGTCCTATCTCTTCAGCAGCTTCTTTATTCGTGTTAAAAGCTGTTTCTTCTATATCGCTTCCTTTCGTAGCTCTCGCAGAGTTAATATCTATAGATATCAATGCTTCTGTATGATCGATAATAACAGCACCACCAGAAGGTAAACGGACTTCTCTAGAAAATGCAGTTTCTATTTGATATTCGATTTGATAACGTGTGAAAAGAGGGTCATCGTCCTTGTAGAGTTTTAATTTTTCCAGGTTATGCGGCATAACCTGAGTCATAAAATCATGACAACGCTTATGTACTTCAGCATCATCTATCCATATCTCATTAATATCTTTTCGCAAGTAATCACGAATTGCACGGATAATGACTTCACTCTCCTGATATATAAGGAAAGAGGCCGGACGCTCGATAGCTGCTGAGCTTATTGCACTCCAAAGCTGTGATAAATAATCTAAATCCCATTGAAGTTCTTCTGATGATTTACCTACGCCCGCAGTTCTCAAAATCAGCCCCATACCTTCTGGGACAACAAGTCCGCTCATCGCATCACGTGCTTCGGCTCGGTCACTACCTTCAATTTGTCTAGAGACGCCACCCGCACGAGGATTATTTGGCATTAACACAAGGTAACGACCCGCAAGACTGACAAAAGTAGTTAGTGCGGCTCCCTTATTTCCACGCTCTTCTTTTTCAATTTGAACAATGAATTCCTGTCCTTCTTCAATAGCATCGCTAATACTAATTCGACCAATTCGAGGCTTATCATCTTGTTCAGCTTTGAACAAGGTGCGCGCTATTTCTTTGAACGGCAGAAAACCATGTCGTTCTGCACCATAATCAACAAACGCAGCTTCTAGGCTTGGTTCAATCCGAATGATTTTAGCTTTATAAATGTTTGATTTTTTTTGTTCGCGATCAGCTGATTCTATATCGAGATCATATAATCGTTGTCCGTCTACAAGTGCAACACGCACCTCTTCTGGCTGAGTTGCGTTGATCAGCATTCGTTTCATTATTGTTATTCCTTAAGCCTCGCTCTACCAGCTTTGTATGAAACACAAGATTGTTTAATCAAATGCTTTTTCCACACGCGGGGAGCGCTGACACAATTTTTTGCTCATTTTGTTTGGGTTGAGCATGATTACAACCCTGTGTTTCTGATTATCATGTGTCCGTACTAATTTGGACATTTTCAGATAAAATCACCAAACATCACCTTTTACATATTATATTTCGCTATAAATTCTTAAATAATCAATACAAATATTGTTATTATATTTTTTTTGAATGACATATCTTAGTTTTATCATCCATGTTTACTAAATAATCAAACGTTATCACTAGCTCTTAGCCGTTTTGAGTACCTTACATTTAAAAATCAACTGTGATGAACCACAATTTCAATGTACAGTTTCATATGGTTAATATAACAATCTTGCCGCTCTACAGCAATAAAATGAGTAATAAATGGGTCAAATTCATACAAAAAAAATCAATTCAAAACAAATAGTTATATCTTTGGACAATGCGGGACAACGAATTGATAATTTTCTTATCAGGTATTTAGGCAAAATTCCTAAATCTCGCGTATATCAAATGTTAAGAAAAGGTGAAGTTAGAATCAACAGTGGAAGAATTAAACAGACTTATAAACTATTAGAAGGTGATATTTTACGTGTCCCGCCAGTTTATCTTGATCAGCAAAAACAAACTATCCCTTCAAGTTCATTGCAACAAAGAATATTGAAGTCTATTATTTATGAGGATGAATCTTTGATTATCATCAATAAGCCTGCCGGGATTGTTGTACACAGCGGTAGCAGGCAATCTTACGGTGTAATAGAAGCCTTCAGGGCTATGGATGATATATATAAAAAGATAGAATTAGTTCACCGTTTGGACAAAGATACGTCAGGTTGTCTTATGTTGGCTAAAAGTATTCCTATATTGAAACAATTACACTCAGCGATGTATAATCACGAAATTGAGAAATCATATTCTGCACTCTTAGCGGGTAGAATTGTCGACAAGAAAATAACTATTGATAAACCATTACGAAAAACTAACATCAATTTGGGCGAACGTATGGTTACTATTGCTGAAAATGGAAAATCGGCCATGACTAAACTTTCTCGTGAGCGAATATTTCAGTCAGCTAGTCTTGTTAATATAAAATTAATTACTGGGCGTACTCATCAAATTCGTGTACATACTGCTTCTATCGGCCATCCGGTAATTGGCGACATTAAATATGGCAATCGGGTAATTAATCGAGAATACAAAAAGCAGGGTTTAAAGCGAATGTTCCTGCATGCAAAAACTTTAAAACTCAGATCACCCGTAAGTAAAAAATTCTTGACCATAGATGCCCCTCTTGAACCTGTATTGTGTGAATTTTTGGAACGATTGACTAATTAGAATAAGATGCAACAATCAATGATTATTAAATACTGATTTAAAAATATAAATTATAAAGAAAAGTAATAAAGAGTAACATTAATAGAACAGCTCAATAAATATAATCAATAAAATAAATTAAGTAAGTACTTTAAATGTCTGATATTATTAAAAATATTGAATCAAAAAAATCTGAAGAAGCACTGATTAGTGAGTTTGCAAAAGGAATCTTTATTGAGCAGCGTCGAAATCGACGTTGGGGTATTTTCTTCAAAATGTTGTTTGTATTGTACTTATCTACATTTTTAATTATTTACATTGTTAAAAATACAGAGTTCGGAAGTTTTAGTACTCATAAACATTCCGCGTTGATAGAAATCAATGGTGTTATTGCCGCTAATACAGAGGCAAGGGCCGACTATGTTATTACAGGACTGAGAAGAGCATTTAAAGATGAAAATACACAAGGAGTTATATTACGCATCAATAGTCCCGGCGGTAGCCCAGTTCAGGCTGGTTATATCAATGATGAAATAATTCGTTTAAGAGAAAAGCATCCAGATATTCCCATATATACTGTCATCACTGACATGTGTGCATCTGGTGGATATTATATTGCCGCGTCGACAGATAAAATTTACGCGAACAAGGCGAGTATTGTCGGCTCAATAGGCGTCATAATGGCCGGATTTGGATTTGTTGAAACAATTGAAAAATTAGGTATTGAACGCCGCTTATTGCATGCTGGAGATAATAAAGGTTTTATGGATCCGTTCCAGCCACTAAAAACTGCTGAAGCGACACATGTTCAAGGAATATTGAATGAAATTCATCAACAGTTCATTGATGTAGTTAAACATGGCAGAGGTGTCCGACTAAAAGATGATGAGAAATTATTTTCAGGCCTCATTTGGACTGGTTCAGAGTCTATCAAACTTGGTCTAGTCGATGAATTAGCAAGTGCTAGCCAAGTAGCTCGTGATGTAATAGGTGCTGAAGATATAATCGATTATACGAAGCGCGAGAGCTATCTCGATGAATTTGCAAAAAATATCGGCTCAGCCATGCTGCAAAGTATGACTGATACTATTAGGTTGCAATAATCATTAAGGAATTTTTACTCCCAGATTTCTTAACATTTGGCAGAGTCGTATTAAAGGTAATCCAACCAATGCGGTCGGATCATTTCCTTCCATTTTTGACATCAAGCTGACCCCAAGCCTTTCAGACATAAAACTGCCTACGCAACTATAAGGTTGCTCTTTAAGCAAATAATCTTCAATTTCTTGTTCTCCCAGCTTTCTGAAACATACACGATAAATGATGACATCTTTTTCACTTTTATCTCTACTAGAATTCATCACGCAAAGACCAGTATGAAAAGAAATAGTTTTGTTACTCATTGCCATTAATTGCTTTTTGGCATTTTCATGATCACTGGGTTTTCCCAATATTTTGCCGTCGCACGCAAGTGCTTGATCTGAACCTATCACGATCGAATTAAAGTGTTTTGTAGCGACTTTTTTTGCCTTAGCTTCTGCTAATCTGGCAACGTAATTCTCAATCGATTCTCCATTGATATATTGCTCGTCAATATTCGGTGATTCAGTCAAGAATTCAAGTTGAAGTCGCTTCAGTAGTTCTTTTCGATAGGGTGACGATGAAGCAAGTATTATTATATTTGGACTGATATAGTATCTCCTAATCTACGATTTATGCTTACATTTTGGACAAATTTAAATAAATATCAAATAAGTCAGCTATTTAACAAATATATATCGATATAATTTTGACAGTTTAAAGCTCTATCGATAAAATTCGCGACCTGATGACTTCTGACTTGCCGCAATTTATCAATCCATTGTGTCTAGCAAAGACCAGAGAATCAATTGTAGGTAAAATACAACTTAATTCTCTAGCGCGTGTAAAGATAGTTTTGCTAGATGAGAAAGGAGAACTAAAATACTGTCTCAATTTTAGCTTTGATAAAACAGGTGTTTGTATTATTGAATGTGAAATTGAGACTCAATTAATCCTTGAATGTCAAAGATGCTTTAAACCGCTTGAATTTGATGTTCGGAACAATTCTTTACTCGGAATCGTTGTTAGAGGAGAAGTGTTCGAAGCTCTAGCAAAAGAATATGAGCCATTAGAATTAAATGATGACGGTGTTACTACTGTTGAGGAATTAATTGAAGAGGAATTGTTATTATCAATTCCTCTCTCAGTACTTCATCCATTAGATAAATGTGCGGGAACAAATGATTTAGATAGAATTAATGCAGAGGCAAAGGTACAACCTTTTGCAGTCTTAGCAGCATTAATAAAAGGTAAAGATTGATCAATACATCTAGGAGATAAATAGCTATGGCTGTTCAAAAATCGAAGAAATCAACCTCAAGACGGAATATGCGTCGCTCACATGATGCTTTGACTTCTGCAACAACGTCAATAGAACCTAATTCAGGTAAAGTACATCTTCGTCATAATATCTGTCCAGACGGTTATTATCGAGGTAATAAGGTCATTGAGGTTAAAGAAGATCAGAAATAATTGGTCTAAAATCGAAAGCTTTCCAGGGCTTAAACACTGCTCTGGATAATTTATGTCTTTAAAAAAAACGATAGCTCTTGACGCAATGGGTGGCGATTTTGGTCCTTCTGAAATTGTCCCTGCCGCAATTTTTGCACTAGAAAAGTATGACAATCTTCATTTACTACTGGTTGGCAAAGAAAATCCTTTGTTGGATGAGTTAAGAAAGCATAATGCTAACGAGCATAAACGAATAAAATTAATTCACGCACCTGAAGAAGTAGAAATGCATGAATCGCCTTCACAGACTTTGCGTAATAAGAAAATGTCTTCCATGCGTATTGCCATAGAGCAAGTGCGAGATGGACAGGCTGCAGCTTGTGTTAGCGCAGGCAATACTGGCGCCTTGATGGCAACATCTCGATTTATTTTAAAAATGTTACCGGGTATGGACCGTCCGGCTATTTGCACCACCTTACCTGGAAAAAATGGACATACTCATGTTCTTGATCTGGGAGCCAATGTTGACTCAAGTTCTGAACAATTATTTCAATTCGCTATAATGGGTGCTGAACTAGCGAGTGCTGTTGAGGGAAAAGAAAATCCAACAATTGCATTGCTAAATGTTGGTGAGGAAGAAATCAAAGGTAATGACCGTGTAAAACAGGCAGCAACCTTACTTACAGATAGTCATTTAAATTACACTGGATTTGTAGAAGGTACTGATTTGTATACCGGTGATGTAGACGTAATAGTCTGTGATGGGTTTGTTGGTAATATTGCGTTGAAGGCTAGTGAAGGATTGGCTGAATTCCTGCGGCACCATGCAACAGTCGAATTTAAAAGCAGTCTATACGCTAAATTTGCAGCGCTGGTAGCTATGCCTGTCTTAAAAAAATTAAAACAAAAAATCGATCCGAAACAATATAATGGCGCGTCATTACTTGGCTTACGTGGAATCGTAATCAAAAGTCATGGTGGCGCAGATAGAATATCATTCGCTACAGCAATTGATGAGGCGATTATTGAAGTTGAAAATAATATCCCGGAAAAAATAAATAAAAAATTGGAGCAACTACTGATCGACAGGCAAAGTCTTTAATGTATTCAAAAATCATCGGTACCGGTTCCTATCTGCCTGATCGCATCTTGACAAATGCCGAACTTGAATCAATGGTCGACACATCGGATGAATGGATACGTTCTCGAACAGGCATTGAAAAGCGTCATATTGCTGCCGAGGATGAGACCACCTGTGATCTTGCTGAAAAAGCAGCATTGTCAGCAATAAAAGCAGCCGGTATTGATGCAAGTGATATAGACTTAATTATCATAGGTACAACAACACCTGATCTTGTCTTTCCCAGTACTGCTTGTTTGCTACAAGAACGATTAGATCTTCATGGTTGTCCATGCTTTGATGTACAAGCAGTGTGCACAGGTTTTATCTATGCAATGAGTATTGCTGAGAAATTTATTAGTTCAGGTAGTTCAAAGTGTGCATTGATCATAGGTGCTGAGACACTCTCACGTATCATCGACTGGAAAGATAGAAATACATCTGTTCTTTTTGGTGATGGTGCCGGTGCTGTCATTCTCCAAGCAAGCGAAACACAAGGCATTTTATCTAGTCATATTCATGCAGACGGACAGTATGCGAGTCTGTTAAATGTCCCCGCGGGAATTTCTTCAAATTATGAAATGGTTAAAGCGGGTAAAGCATTTATTACTATGCAAGGTAATGAGGTTTTTAAAGTTGCCGTAAATACATTAGGCCGAATTGTAGATGAAACATTAACAGCAAACTCTATAAAAAAAGAAGATATTGATTGGCTAGTACCACACCAAGCAAATATGCGCATCATATCAGCCACCGCAAAAAAACTAAACATGCCTATGGAACGCGTTATTGTAACAGTTGACCAGCATGGCAATACTTCAGCCGCTTCAGTTCCTTTAGCACTGGATGTGGCGGTTAGGGATGGTCGCATAAAAGTAGGAGATACTATTTTATTAGAAGCTTTTGGCGGCGGTTTCACCTGGGGTTCTATATTATTACGTTATTAATGCATTTATGAAATTAAGCTCTAAGTGAATACTCAAATAAACCTAGCAATCGTTTTCCCAGGTCAAGGTTCGCAATCTGTTGGCATGATGAACGAACTACTTGAAACAGAATCAGAACTCAGTTCAATATTTGATTCTGCTTCTGAGGTCTTAGGCTATGATCTTTTAGATATCATAAACTTTGGACCCGAAAAAAAATTAAACCAAACTAAAATCACACAGCCAGCTCTAGTAGCTTCCGCATATGCAACATGGCTAATGTGCAAAGACATATTACAGTCATCGCCCACTGTCTTCGCGGGGCATAGTCTTGGAGAATACACAGCCTTGGTCTGCGCTGGCGTAATTGAATTTCAAGATGCTATTGCATTAGTTGCTGAAAGAGGAAAATGTATGCAAAAAGCAGTGCCCTTAGATACTGGCGCAATGGCAGCAATTCTCGGTTTAGAAAATGAGCAAATAGCACAAATTTGTACTGTCGCTGCAGAAAGTGAGATCGTGTCTACTGCTAATTTTAACTCACCAGGGCAGGTCGTCATTGCTGGTGATAAATCTGCTGTTGAAAGAGCAATAGTCATGGCAAGGGATATTGGTGCAAAACGAGCATTATTGTTGCCCGTTAGTGTCCCATCACATTGCTGGCTTATGAAAGAAGCTGCCGATGAGTTTGCTATAACACTAAATAAAACTCATTTTAATGATGCTGAAACTCCTGTGATACAGAATGTCAATGCTGAGATTAAAACTAAATCAAATGAAATTAAAAATGCACTTCTTGAGCAACTTTATATGCCGGTCCATTGGGTGAATAGTATAAACCGTATGCAAAGTATGGGCGTTAATAAAATTATTGAATGCGGTCCCGGGAAGGTCCTTTCTGGATTAATTAAACGCATAGATCGCTCAATACAAATACATTCTGTGCAGAATAAAGTTTCCTTAATAAAAGCACTAAATTGAAAGCGAGTTATTTTGATCATGAATAAGTATAAAGATAAAGTTGTGTTAGTCACTGGTGCAAGTCGTGGTATAGGTAAAGCTATTGCAAATAAATTTGCAAGGCAAGGTGCATTTGTAATTGGTACAGCAACTACTCAAGCCTCTGCCGATATAATCTCGAAAAACATAACGGCAGACAATTTTACTGGAATAGGCCTAGTTTTAAATATCGCAGATAAATTATCAGTTGACGAATTTGGCAATAAACTTAAGGAGCTGGATGCACCAAATATTCTTGTGAACAATGCAGGAATCACACGCGATAATTTATTAATGAGAATGAAAGATCATGAATGGGAAGAAGTCGTCAATACTAATTTAAGTGGTATGTTCCGTGTAACAAAATTATGTATACGCTCCATGATGAAACAACGTTATGGGCGTATTATTAATATCAGCTCGGTTGTTGGATTATCTGGAAATTCAGGACAATCAAATTATTCTGCATCAAAAGCAGGTATGCTAGGTTTTACACGTTCTTTAGCAATAGAAGTAGGCTCGAGAGGAATCACTGTGAATGCAGTAGCTCCAGGTTTTATTTCGACTGAGATGACAGATGAATTAAACGACGAAATTCGTGATTCAATTTTGAATCAAATTCCATTAGCTCGATTAGGTCATCCAGAAGAAATAGCTAATGTAGTTGACTTTCTTTCTACAGATGAATCGGCCTATATTACTGGACAAACTATTAGCGTAAATGGCGGTATGTACATGGGTTGAAATTATTAATTACTTTAATAAAGTTTTATAAACAACTGATATTGTTATAAATTAATATCAAGAAATAATCTAAGTTGCAAGAAGATTTCATTTCACTAAACTTAGCAAACTAAAAACGGCCACTAAGCCGCTAAGGGAGGATTTATTAATCATGAGTAGTGTTGAAGAGCGCGTAAAAAAAATCGTCGTAGAACAACTAGGTGTAAAAGAAGTAGAGGTCACTAACGAATCATCATTCGTTGATGATTTGGGTGCTGATTCTTTAGATACCGTTGAGTTGGTTATGGCATTAGAAGAAGAATTTAAAACTGAAATTCCGGATGAAGAGGCTGAGAATATTACTACGGTTAATGAAGCAGTAAAGTATATAAATACACACCTAGAATAATTTAAAACATAAAGGGCACAAAAGGTCGCGTTATGTTAATTTTCTTACGCGGCTTTTTTTATGACTAAATATTTTTGAATATTTTAATTAAAGAATTAAGGAATTAAGGAATTCGTCTTATTCCTTTCTTTGAACAATAAAAGGTAATGTCTAAATTGAGTAAGCGTCGTGTAGTCGTAACTGGATTAGGTATGCTAACGCCAGTAGGTAATAGCGTTGATGAAACTTGGAATAACATAATTGCAGGCAAAAGCGGCATTAGTCTGATAGACCATTTTGATACATCAGATTTTAGCGTTCGCATTGCAGGTTCCATTCGAAATCTCGATTTAGACAATTACATTCCAAAAAAAGATCAAAAAAAAATGGATTCGTTTATCCATTATGGTCTTAGTGCAGGTATTCAGGCATTTCGGGATTCTGGTTTAGAGGTTACCGAAAAGAATGCCACACGTATCGGTGTTGCTATTGGTTCGGGTATAGGTGGATTACCCGGTCTTGAAAAAGGTTTCAAACAATTAATAAATGGTGGCCCAAGAAAGGTATCTCCATTTTTCATTCCTAGCACAATAATCAATATGATTTCGGGGCATTTATCCATAATGTATGGACTGAAGGGTCCAAATTTTGCTATCAGTACTGCGTGTACAACAGGCACCCATAATATTGGTGATTCTGCAAGATTAATCGAATATGGTGATGCAGATGTAATGATTGCAGGAGGAGCTGAGATGGCTACCTCCGGAAATGGTTTAGCTGGATTCACCTCTGCTAAAGCGCTCTCCTCTAGAAATGATGAGCCCGAAAGAGCTAGCCGTCCTTGGGATAAAGATAGAGACGGTTTTGTAATGAGTGAAGGCGCGGGCGTTATCGTTTTGGAAGAATATGAGCATGCTAAAAATCGTGGTGCAAACATAATTGCAGAAATTGCAGGTTATGGTATGAGCGGTGATGCTTATCATATGACTGCGCCTTCCGGAGATGGAGAGGGTGCTGCAAACTGTATGATAAACGCAATAAGAAATGCGGGTGTTAATAATAATGAAATTGATTATATCAATGCGCATGGAACCTCAACGCCGGCAGGGGATATTGCAGAAACAATTGCAATAAAACGTGTATTCAAGGAAGACTCTAAAACATTAGCCGTAAGTTCTACAAAATCAATGATTGGACATTTATTAGGGGCCGCAGGAGGTGTTGAAGCTATATTTTCAATATTAGCAATTCGTGACCAGGTTGCGCCTCCAACGATTAATCTTTATGAGCCAGACCCTGAATGTGATTTAGATTATATCCCGCACACAGCTCGTGAAATGAATATTGATGTCACATTATCAAACTCATTTGGTTTTGGTGGTACAAATGGTTCACTCATTTTTAAAAAATTGAGCTAGATTCAATAGGCCATGACAGAATAATGGCAATTAAATCTCTCATTAATGGAAATTCGATAGATGTGGCTTCTGCGCAGGATCGAGGCTTGCAATATGGCGATGGTTTATTTGAAACTATAGCAATAGAAAATGAATTTCTATTATGTTGGGATGAACATATAGAAAGATTGCAATTAGGTTGCGGTCGACTAAAAATCCCAATTCCTAGTGAAGAAAAATTAATAGAAGAGGCTCAGAGTTTAACAAGTCATATTGAACGAGGAGTTATAAAAATAATTGTCACTCGAGGACAGGGTGGACGTGGATATGCTTTGCCTCTTAACGTAAAGACAACTCGGCTCATTTCACTCTACCCGTGGCCCGAATATTCATTTGAAAATCCAGGTAATGGAATTAAAGTTCGTCTATGCAGTTATCGTTATGGACACAACCCAACGCTTGCAGGTATTAAACATCTCAACAGGCTTGAGCAAGTGATGGCTAGATCAGAATGGACAGATACTACAATAGCAGAAGGGATTGTTTTGGATAATGAAGAAAACGTTATTGAAGGAACAATGAGCAATATTTTTTATATCAAAGACAACACTTTGCATACACCTGAACTGTCTGCTTGTGGTATCAATGGCATTATTAGACAAAAAGTTATTGCATTAGCAGCAGAATTGAGTCTTGAAGTTCGCATTGATAAAATTTCATTAAAAAGATTAATGGATGCTGATGAGGCCTTTATGTGCAATAGCATTATTGGCATATGGCCAATAATACTTCTCGGTGAAAAGTTACTGGAAGTAGGAGAAAAAACCACTCGAATTAAAATATTATTACAAAAGTATAATTTCATTTCTGAATTATCATGAAACGTCTTTTTGGATTTACAGTAGTACTTTCTCTTTCCTTTTTAGTCACTATTGCTTTTCTCTACAAAGAGTATCAAACTTTTCTCGAAACTTCTTTAAGTATTAAAAAACAAATTATTTTTGAAGTTTTGCCGGGCATGAGCTTTTCAGACGTAAACAAAAAACTCAAGAAGCTCGATCTGATAAAAAAAACAGGTTACTTTAAAATTCTGGCTCTACACACCAGGAAAACAAATAATATCAAATCAGGTGAATACTTATTAAAGCCTGAATTAAATCCTGTCGATCTTCTAAACCTTCTAGTTTCAGGAAAAGTAATTCAATACTCGTTTACAATTGTTGAAGGTTGGCAAGTTGCAGATATGGTACAAGCAATTAATCTAACTGATTTATTAGAACATACGTTATATTTTGATGGATCAGAAAACATTATGATTCAACTAGGGTATCCAAATAAAGTGACCGAAGGATTGTTCTTTCCAGATACATATAATTTCCCCAAAGGCACTACTGACAAAGAATTTTTACAAAGAGCCTATCTCCGTTTACATGATGTGTTAAATGAAGAGTGGCAATCCTCTGCTAAAGATTTACCATACAAAACACCATATGAAGCTTTAATTATGGCTTCTATCATAGAAAAAGAAACGAGTCTGGCTAGTGAACGTAGTACCATTGCTGGAGTATTCATTCGACGCTTAAATAAAGGAATGAAACTGCAAACGGATCCAACGGTAATTTATGCGATAGGAAAAGAATTCAATGGTGATATACGCAAAAAAGATCTTAATATAGATTCACCCTACAACACTTATCGCTATAAGGGCTTACCTCCTAGTCCAATTGCATTGGTTGGTCGAGAAGCGATTCACGCAGCATTAAATCCAGAAAAAGGTAAATCATTATATTTTGTCGCAAAAGGAGATGGCTCACATTATTTTTCAGATACGCTGAAAGAGCATAATCAGGCTGTCGTAAAATATCAGTTAAAGAAAAATAATTAACAATGCAAAAAGGTTTATTTATAACGCTAGAAGGTATTGAAGGTGCTGGTAAAAGCAGTTTGATGGATTATATTTCCGAACTGTTCACTCGTGCCGGCCACGAGGTCATTCAAACACGCGAACCAGGAGGAACAGATACTGGAGAGCAGATAAGGAAAGTGCTTTTAGACAGTAACAATAGTGGATTAGAAAGTAGTACTGAACTCCTATTAATGTTTGCTGCAAGGAGGCAACATATAGAAGAAGTAATAAGACCTGCTTTAGCATTAGATCAAATTGTTATTTGTGATAGATTTACTGATGCTAGTTATGCATATCAGGGAGGAGGCAGAGGAATCGAAGAGTCACGAATAAAGACACTCGAAGACTGGGTTCAGCTAGGTTTGAAACCTAGCCTTACTTTATTATTTGATCTTGATGTTGAAATCGGATTACATCGTGCGGGAAGGAGAAGTCAAGCAGACAGATTTGAACAAGAAGACATACTTCTGTTTAAACGTATTCGTTCGTGCTACCTTCACAGGGCAAATAACGAACCTAAACGTTTTCGAATCATTGACGCAGGCAAATCTTTAGAAAACGTGAAACAGCAAACATATAAAGTATTACAAAAGTATTTATGACCAAAATATATCCGTGGCAAAATACTCAATGGCAAAGATTTCAGAAGATGCAACAACAAAACAGATTGCCTCACGCTATTTTGCTTTCTGGTCCGAAAGGTATAGGTCTAAAGGAATTTGCACAATCAGCCGCCATGCAACTTTTATGTTTGTCTCATCAAACAATAAGTAATATCGCCTGCGGTATTTGTAAAAGTTGTCGACTATATATTGCCGGAAATCATCCTGATTTGAATTATATCGAACCTGAAGATAGCGGTAAGCAAATTAAAATCGCTCAGATTCGTGAATTAATTGAATATGTCACTTTAAAAAGTTTTACTGGTAAACGAAAAATTGTCATAATTGAGCCTGCCGATGCAATGAATCGATCAACAGCTAATGCATTGTTGAAAACACTAGAAGAGCCACCTTCCCAATCTATGTTATTTCTTCTGAGCAATATGCCTTCTAAATTGCCAATAACAATAAGAAGTCGTTGCCAGCGAATAGATTTTAAACCCGCCCATACCGAAGCCGATATAGATTGGCTTAAAAATAAATTAGTTGATACAAAATATTCTGCAGAAGCATTATTTCGTTTATCTGGAGGAGGGCCGTTAAGAGCACTATCGTTAATTGAGGGTGAGCAATTAGAATTTCGAATCATATTATTAGAAGATTTAAAATCGATGAGTATTAAGAGCTGTGACACCGTACAAATTGCTGCAAATTGGCAAAAATTGGAAATCGAGAATATTCTTAACTGGTTGATGCAAATAATACTGGATCTGATTCGTCTTAAACTATTTTGTGAAAAATCACACCTGATGAATCTTGATTTGAAAGAAGACTTGCAAGACATTGTAAATTCATTAGACTTGGTATCATTGATAAGAAATTTTGATTTTGTATTATTAAAACATCAGCAATCACTTGCACATATGAATTATAATACTCTGAACATATTAGAAGAGATTTTGTTCTATTGGAATAATCCTGAAACAGGAAATTAACTGGAGTAAAGGTGAATGGCCGCAGCTAATAATACAAAACAAGGCATCTTATCCTTAAACATAAAAAATAAAAGTGCGCTTTATGCTTCATATATGCCATATTTAAAAAATGGTGGCATTTTTATACCCACACCTAAAACCTATAAATTAAGAGATGAAGTTTTCATGCTATTAACCTTAACTGATAGTAAAGAAAAATTACCTATAGCGGGTAAAGTTGCTTGGATTACTCCGGTAGGGGCTCAAGGTAACAAAATTGCTGGCATAGGAGTGCAATTCAGCGAATTGGATAAAGGTGCCACCAAAAATAAGATTGAAAAACAATTAGCTGGTGCATTAAAATCAGATCGTCCAACACATACTATTTAATTATCTTAAACAACTAATTTTAATAATAATTTTAGCTGCAAGCATGTCTTCGTTGATAGATTCCCATTGCCACATTCCATTGTTAAATGAAGAGTTCTCTGTCAAACAAATAATAAATAATGCAAAACAAAATGATATTGAACACATGCTTTGCGTTGCGATAGATCTTGATGGCTCACCTGACATTATTAAATTAGCCAGTGAAAATAGCATGATCTCAGCTTCTGTCGGAATTCACCCTAATACTGAATTGATAAAAGAACCTGTCATAGAAGAAATTTTAGCTTTAGCGAGTCGGGATGAAGTTGTAGCAATAGGAGAAACTGGACTTGATTATTTTCGAAGTGAAGGAGATTTGAGCTGGCAACGTGCACGATTTCGAACTCACATTAATGTCGCTAAAGAACTAGATAAACCTTTGATAATACATACTCGTGAGTCTAAAGATGATGTAATCCGTATATTAAAAGAAGAAGGAGCTGCTCAAGTTGGAGGGGTTATGCATTGCTTTGTTGAAGATTGGGAAACGGCACAAGCAGCAATGGAGCTTAATTTTCTCATTTCTTTTTCTGGCATCGTAACCTTTAAGAACGCAAAAGAGCTTCAAGATGTGGCCAAACTTGTCCCACTCAAACAAATGCTAGTTGAAACAGATTCTCCATATTTGGCACCGGTTCCGTTCAGAGGAAAAACGAACCAACCTGCTTATGTTCGCCATGTTGCAGAATTTATTTCGGATTTGAAAGAAATTAATTTTGATGTATTAGCAAAGCAAACTACGAATAATTACAATAAATTATTCAACTAAATTAGATAGATCGAGTCAATATCTCAAGTGACTTATCTATTATTTTTTTACTAGTGTAAAAATGAGGTGAAAATCTTATCCCTCCCTTCCGATTTGCGCATATCAACATGTTCTCCGTTAGCTTAGAATAAAGTTGAGGGATATTAACGCCTTCAATCGTGAATGTGATTATCCCCGCATAGTGATTTTTATTTGTAGGAGAAATAAATTTCAGATTTGGTATATGCTTCAATAATTCAATCATATATGTCACATTATCAATGATATTATTCGATATATTCTTCATGCCAACTTCTTCTATTAAAGATAAACTAGCTGACAAAGCATGGATTCCAAGCATATTAGGACTCCCACATTCGAAACGTCGACCCGTATTAGAATATTTCAAATCATTAGAATCATAATTACCAATATCTTCGAGCATATGCCATCCATATTGATGCAAAATAAGCGAACTTCTAATTTCTTCTTTGCAATAAAATAATGCAATACCTTCGGGCCCTAACATCCACTTATGAGCATCGGCCATTACAAAGTCAGCCTTTATAGCCTGACAATCAAAAGGGAAGGCTCCTAAACTTTGAATAGCATCGACACAAAATAATATTTTTTTCTTGTGGCAATATTCACCAAGTAACATTAAATCAAGGCGTTTACCTGTTGCATATTGCACAGAACTTATTGTTAATAATCGTGTTTTGTCATCACATGCGCTAATTAATGCTTCTTCCGGGAATAAATTTTGAGATAGACTTATCTGTCTCAACTCCACACCTTTTTTCTCTTGTGCGAGCCAAGGGATTCTATTAGAGGGAAATTCTTCATCTGTACTTACAATATTATCTCCAAATTTCCAATTTATACCTTCTGCTACTACTGACAGTGCTTCTGATGTACTTTTTAATATCGCAATATCATTATGTGAAGGAGCATTGATAAGATTTTTCAATTGAATTTTCAGCGTGTGTTCAAGCTTTAACCACGATGAATATTTAGAGGCTCCATGGGAGCTGTTTTCTACCGCAAATTGTTGAACAGCTTTACTTGTTCTTTCAGGCCAAGGCGATATAGCTGCATGGTTTAAATAACAGATACCTTCATCTATTTGAAATTCTTCTTTGATTATTCGTTCAATACTCATTATAGGAATATTTATACCATAAAAATTGACTATTTTTTTTGTTTGCAGTGAAAGTAACCTATCATTAGGGAATATTTAAAAAGCTTTATAATATTTCTCTTTAATGTGAAACTGCGCATAATGTATATTATGTTAAATTAACTATTGGAAGTCTAATTCGTTTCTATATTTTTCATGAACTACTCATCAAAATTAACAATGATAGAATAGCTTTGTTTATAACTCTAAGAATAATAATGTTTTCTGGGCTCTTACTTCAAACTATTTATTGTTTTAATATGGACTTGAATATATAAACGTTATTATTTCTTGAATGAATTTCTTGTCAAATTATAAATATTGGCTATTTACGGCCGTAATACTACATATTTTAGTCGCATGGTTTAGTGTTGGTCATTATCACGATGACGAATATGCTCAAATTCTCAGCTTTGCTGCTGCAAGAATGGGTGTAGACATGCAAAGTCAGTTAATGTGGGAATTTGAGGCGGGTGTTAGAAGTGGTTTTCAGCCATATGTTGCATATTTACTATCTACAGTAAGTGAATCAGTCGGGATAAGTTCCCCTTTTAGTATTGCTTTTTTTTACCGTTTATTAAGCGCGTCAATATCTCTTGTTGCAACAATTGTCTTTATAAAAATAATAATCAAAGATATAGGCTCGGGAAGTGTACTTAATTGGACAGTATTTTTTCTACTTTTTTCTTGGATTTTGTTGTTTATTAATGTTCGTTTTTCATCCGAGGGTTGGTCAACCTCATTCTTTATTTTAGGTTATGGATTGTTTTTAAGTACGAACCCTCCTAATGCTCAACGTTATTTAGCGGTTGGCTTTTTTTTAGGATTGGCATTTCTAGCAAGATATCAAGTTGGTTTTATGTTGTTTGGTCTTGGATTATGGATGGTGTTCATCCACCGAATAAATCATATTAACTTAACCTATATTTTAATCGCCGGTTTATTAACGATAATGCTTGGTGGAGCGTTTGACTGGTGGTTATATGGCGAACCGACAGTTAGTTCATGGAATTACTTTAAGTGGCATTACGATGGATTAACTTCCTTATCAGGTGGTATCAGCTCGACTGGTGAACCTTGGTGGTTTTATATTCAGTACTCATCATTACAACTAATCCCACCAATCACCTTATTCTTGCCCATAGTGGTCGTTGTCTTTTGGTTGTTTTTTCCTCTTCATTCAATTACCTGGTTGACAATCCCATTTGTTTTTTTTCATATGTGTTTTGGGCATAAAGAGATGCGTTACCTATTCCCACTCCTGCCCTTTGTGCCAGTAATGTTCGCGCTAATATGTGTTGAAATGAATGAAAAATTCAAGTTTATGGAATATAATTTTGTTAAGTATTCCTGGTATTCGATATTAGGAATATCTCTATTTGTAAATTTCATTCTCATCATACTTACCGTATCCTTACCGGCTAGTAAAGAGGTGGCATTATGGCAGAATTGTTTAATCCCAATAGCAACTAAATCATCATCATTGTTATTAGTTTTAGATGAAGATGGTTCTTATACTGATCCCGCAGAATTAAATTTAGATTTTTATAACGCAATCAATCTTCCTGTAATATCAATCATCAATGAAAATCAAATTGTGAAGATAATAGAACAGTATCCGCACAAACAGATAATCTATGCCTCGCGAAAACGTAATCGAAGTAAACAATTGGATGATGCGAACCTTTCATATACGCTTGCTTGTCAGGCATTGCCCGATTGGATTTTAAAAATAAACATTAATAATTGGACATCGCGGACTAGTATGTGGCGAATCTGGTTAGTCATGGAATAAAAAAAAATTGCTTATTCGTCTAATATAAAATAAAAAATAATCATAATGAAATATATATTTACTTTACTATTACTCCAGTTTTGTTTTTTTTCTATTAATTCTCATGCGGAAGTTGCGGATATAGGAGTGAGTTTGAAAAAAGCGTATGTTGTAAACAATAGTTTTACGTCATTCTATCAAACAGGAAAATATGCTGATTCATACAGCATGATATGTGAAATGGCACAAGCGATTCCTGATCCAACCAATAATGATAAATATATAAGTAAGCCAACTTTGGGTTTGAAATTAGAGCTTAGAGCGAGAGCTACATATATTGAATCTATTACTGGTATTGTTAGACCAATAGGATTTGTTGTTGCAGTAGAAGAAAGTGGAGAAACTCTTATTTCATTCACTCCTCTTGGCAAGAATGTTAATGGACTTTGGGATGGTGATGTATTCAACTCTTGGAATGGAACAAGCACGAAGATCAATGTCTATAGCGGAGACCAAGAGAAAAAAGCCTACGCACATTTCGATCTTCGCGATGGCACTGGCCTTTTTTATAAAACAAGTAGTAGAACACATCCAGATTATTTCTTGTCAAAATGTGAACGGATTTTGAAAAAAAACTTGCCGGTTTATGAATGGAAATAGAACTAAAACTAAAAATTTAAAAAAATTCGAGTCTTCTCTGAGCAGTGTATCTCTTGTTTAAGGAGTGAACGTAACGTTAATAGCTAATTCGTTTATACGTGATGCAAAATTTTGAAGCCATGATGACGGAAGTTTTTTAATGTCTTTTGCCCCTGGCTGCATAGATTTTCGTTCAACGCCATAAAGCAATACGCCTCGCACATGTATGTTTTGGCTTACTACTGCTTTAAGTAAATTCAAATAGGCATCTGTCTCTGCCTTACAAGGCGGTTTATTTTTATACATAAACACACATGTTTGTATCCAAGTAGGACAATGATCAACCGATATCTTTAACCTTTTTAATGTCGACACATACGAACCCTTGGCTTCATTTATGGTAGCGACGCCCTGCGTTGTAGCACTATCAATCTTAAACCAAACTTCACCATTAATTCTGGCAAGCTTTTTCAAACTATTCTTAATATTACTTCGACTCACCATACTCCCATTAGTGATTAGTACGCATTTGATGGAATTCAATAAGCTATATTCTTCTAATATCAATTCGAGCAAATTAACAACTTGATAAAAATCATCAGCTGTAGTCGGTTCACCGTTTCCAGATATCGCGACATCTTTAATTACTCGATATTCATCTCCCACCTCTTCCCTATCATAGAAATCACCATATATTACATCGGTTAGGAAATTTCGTAACTCATAAGCTAATTTCTCGAGATCAGTTGCAGGCGCAGCACCTCGAATTAAATCGGGGACCTGGCAATAAATACAACGCCAGTTACAAGCATTATTAATATTTAGATTGATACCAATTGATAACCCACCGGCACGACGGGAAAAAACCGGGTAAATATAGGTCAGTCCAGCCTTATCACGACTGTGATC
>CAJJDJ010000025.1 GCA_905182825.1 Thiotrichaceae bacterium UBA7359 | reverse complement strand
AACTCTTTTTTACAATTATTCAATGCTATATGATCTGAAAATCCAACTAAGAATGATAGTTCAGTTTTAGTTTCTAATTCATCAAACCGATGCATATCTATACCAAAACAATAATTATTTAAAATAGCGACTATAATTTCTATGTCTAAGTGTTGATTTTTACTAGCACTTATTGATAGGTATAAGTTACGATCTGCTACTTTGGTTTTACCGCCGCTTTTTAGAACAATTACGATTATTATAATTATAAATGACACGACTGTAATAAATCGTTGGTCAGCGCCTAAACCTAAACCAACCGCAATAGTAAAGAACAAATACATTAATTCTTCTGGTTCTTTAATTGCAGCTCGAAATCGTACAATTGAAAGTGCTCCAACAAGGCCCAATGACAGCGCTAGAGAGGATTTAACAATGGCAATGATCAACATAGTTGTCATACATAGAAGTACAAAATTATCTGAAAAAGCTTTTCTATTTGATAAAACAGAAGAATATTTTTGATAAACAAGCCCTAAGATATAACCTAATGCTGCGGCTAATAATATATTTATTAAAAATTCTGAAACAGAAATTTGTATACTCTGAGTCGTATAAAACTGCTCGAATCCATTCATTACTGACGATTTATCTTCCATATTATCTCCGAGGTATTGTCAAATGTAATAATTATAATTTATATTATTAATCATGAAGCTTTTAAGTAGATACCTAGAAATTTTAGCTTAATCTTTATATGAAATGAACATAAGTGTTTAAAAAGTAATTTTGATCTTCAACTCCAAACTCCTTGTTAATTCCTATACAGGCAACATCGCAGCAATATTCATAAATAATTTTTAGCAAATTATCAGTCAAACGTTCTTTAGATATAAGATGGCCGCAAAAACAACACTGTTCCATTTGTAATGGAACAGTGTTGGGAAGCTTCATAGTTCTGATTTTTACTTGTAGTTTTTTGTCAATTGGATAATCTAAAACTGGAAAGTTTTTTATATTAATTAGAGGGAATGAAATCATTATTACCACATACATCATATTCATTAACCAATACTGCTGGTCGCATCAAATTCTCCTCTGACTGAGAGTTAAATCACTTCCGGTATTGGACGAATGATTAATGGCCGAGATCATAATAGGCTTTTATAGTCTTCGATGTAGAACCGATATGTTTAAACGTTATTAGTGGATGATTAGATTTTTATATGGCTCACCGGTCACAATTTTTTTTCATGTGAAAAAACGCTACCGCCATATAGTGCGCTTTAAAAGTGCACCATATTCAAAAAAACACTCTAATTAAAGATAATTCTTACATCAACTAATGCAGAGATAATTTTGTTTAGTTCGTAATATGTTTGATACCCAGTATTGATGGCACCAATATTTTTTCTTTATCCATATTGTCAACAAGTAATCCGTAGTATTGATTTGCCTTCACTAATGACGTTATCAAGCACGCATCAAACTCACCAATATCAGCTGTCTTTTTCCATACAGGCAGATGAAGAAACGTCTCCTTCTTTGAATCTTGATCCAATGTACCTGTTATTATCAGGTCAAACTCAAGGGCACGAATAGATGCAATTTCGGTAAGCTCGGAGATGCCACAATAGACAACTTTTTTCTGTCCCTTGTTTTCACACTCTGAAAATATTTCAGTCAAAGACTCGCATGCAATCCTATAAAAATTAAAAGAATTGCCTAAAAACTCAGTCGTTAATCGAGTTTTCTCGGTAAATCCTTTTGGAGTGAGATAATAGAAATATCGATTGGCTGGAGCTTGTTGAATTTTCACCAAACCTTTGTGGACACAACGCTTTAGATAGGAATTTGCCAACCCGAGTGCAACATCGAGTTTGTGTGCAAGATGTCTTTGCGTAACATCTTTTTTACTTTCGATGGCTTGGAGAATTTCCAGTGTTACTGTATCTTCTTTTTGACTATTGTTCATTATTTGAACAGTATATACCAGAGTGTTCATAAAATGAACCACTTGATGTGGTGCATATGATGTATATTTATAAACTCACGTATAGAACTCATCAAATATAGGGGGAATTTAACTTTATATCCATATAACCTATTGTTTTAATGCGACTTTTATAAAATATTTGTTTCTTTTAGAAGTGCTACAACATGACTATTCTAATTTCGCTAAATAGAATCGAGCCATATCTCCACATAATCCTTCAGTGATTAAAATTTCTCAGTATTTGAATGGTTTTATTAAATACCCATTCATACTCGCTGTTTTAATTATTTAATGAATTGATTAACACTTTTTATACTTTATCCTATCTTTACCTCAGGCATACCGATGGAATAAGACAATCTATAGAAAATAAAAAGCTATCATCGTCTGTTAAATCATAAAGGTGAACTAAATATATACGTTAGAATTGTATGAGATTTGTGTTAGTTCTATTTAACACAGATTTGATGCTCACAATTTCAAATCTTGTGACCTAAGTCTTTTGTTCTGATAAATGAATGCTTGAAAAATAAACTGCCATTAACCACCAAACTACACTAGACCATATTGAACCGTAAAATGCCATATGCGCATTGAAAGGAAATATTGCAACGAGTACCGGTAATAAAAAAGGAAATTCGTTTTTTATTTTTTTTCTATTTATCGCGTTCTTTATCAGTAAATAGCATAGTATCAAATACCCTAGCAAACCTATACCTCCCGTTTCTGCCATGATTTCAAGTAGAAGTAAATGCGGATGAGTTTGCGTCTCCCAATAATTATTTGGTGATGCATAATCTTGATAAACGTAACGAAACCCCCTTGGGCCAATACCATTAACCGGATTAGCCTTAAAGGCTGAATACGCTGTTTCCCATAATGGAAGTCGCATCGCTGTCGCTTTATCGATTAGTTCATAATTGTTACTAAACAAACCTAGCGTTTCTTTAAAACGATCATTGGTCGGTTTATGCAGCATTGTTATTGAGCTTAAAACAATACTGGTGGTAAGAATGATCATCCCTATTAACTTGAAAATTTGTTTTTTATTTTCAGAATATAGACAAAGATAAATAACAAAGCCAAATGTAGACAAAGCTAACATAACCCATGCTGCTCGACGCCCGCTGACAAAAATCACAAAGAAAATTGGTATAAGTGATAACCATAACCACTTATATTTATAAGCGTATTGATACACCACAAAAAAACAAAACATAGAAAGTATTGAGCATATATGCGCAATGGTATTTCTAGGGTAAAACATACCCGTTAAATTACTGAAGTAATACACCGGCGCCCCATTAAATGATGGGTTTGGAGCAGATGTAGGGCTATATGATGACCAACTTGAATACGGATAGCCTAACAAATTTTGTCCCATTAAAAATTGAATTGAAGCATCTAAACACCATAAAGTCACAACAATAAATACAGCATAGACAACAAAGTTTAATCTATGCTTATTTTTCGTCAATTCTTGAATGATAAATAATCCAGCAAACATGAATCTGAGATAGGGTAAGACGGTTTGAGCAGCACGTGATTGATTAACAGCATCAGGAAAGGATATTAATAAAGGCAACCATAAACATAAAAACACAATAATAAAGCTTTTTTGTACTTCATTATTCCAGATATCTTTCAGTGTTGGTAAGACCCTGTATAAACCTATCACAGCCATTATTCCGATCGGATAGTTGTAGAACGATTTACTGACAAAGCCTACTATTGTTAGCAAAATCAATATACATGACCAATATTCTTTTATCCAAATATTAAATATTTTAATCATTTTTAGTCAGTAATTTAAAATTCATATGATCATTATCCGATTTCATAATCCAGAAGGCTGATAATAAAATATAGTGAAATATAATAAGCTTATGAAGAAAATTAGTTTAATGGCTCTATCACCGATTGATCTAACTTAACTTTCACAAAGTTTTCAGAAATTTTTAAAAGTACAATAACGCGATCATTTGATTTTTTACTAAACAAGATGGCTTCATACCCCTCAAATGGTCCCTCAACAATTAGCAATTTATCTCCGGAAGATAGCCTTTTAGTTGGAAGTTCATGAAAGCCGCTACTATTTTCATTTCTTTTTAATGCATTTATTAACACTTCCGGCACTCTTGCCGCCGTCATACCAAATCGAACCAAAGTAGAAACGCCAAGTGTTGAACGGATAGGCCCCCAATCATCAGTTTTATCACTTAAGTAAATGAATAGATATCTGGGAAACATTGGCTGAATTGATTTAATTGTTTTACCACGTTTTTTCGCTCTACCGAGAATCAGAGGCAGGTAAGTTTCATAGCCCTGTCTTTCAAGATTTACTTTGGCTAGTTCTTCAGACTTTGGTTTTGCTTGTATTAAGTACCAGGATTTCATCTCAACTATCAACAATTTGTCTTTCTTTTAGAAAAAAAATATTAAATTCAACAGCACTTCCTATAGATAATTTTATTGAGGGAGCGTCACGAACAGTGTGATGATTTCTCACCTTGTCCATATTATATCTAACGTCCTATGCAGTGATAATCAAAACCAAGTGTTTTCATACTATCAGGCTCATAAACATTGCGAAGATCAATAAACACAGGTTGCTTTAATTTGTCTCTAATTAGACTCATGTCCAGGTTCCGGTACATATTCCATTCGGTCATTAGGACCACAGCATCAACATTCTCCAAGGCAGTATAGATATCATCATAATATCTCACCTCTGGAGGCAATATTTTTTTTGCTTCATCAACACCCTGAGGATCATGTGCATTTATCTGACAACCATTTTCGATTAATTTTGGCAATATCGCGAGAGACGGAGCGTCTCGCATATCATCCGTTTCAGGTTTAAAGGTCAAACCTAATACAGCAATTGTTTTACCAGACTCATTACCCCCTATCGCGCTACGTATTTTTTTTATCATCCTCGCTTTTTGAGCTTCATTAACCTCAATTACCGCTTCTACAATACGACTTGACGCCCCATTTTCCTGAGCTATGCGCACAAGCGCCTGAGTATCTTTTGGAAAACATGACCCACCATAACCTGGTCCTGGATGCAAAAATTTACGACCAATGCGGTCATCTAATCCCATCCCTTTGGCAACGGCATGAACATCTGCACCGACTTCTTCGCAAAGCACTGACATCTCATTAATGAAGCTTATTTTAGTTGCTAAGAACGCATTAGATGCATATTTTATCAATTCCGCGCTCTCAAGATCAGTTGAAAATATTGGTGCCTCAATCAGATTAATAGACCGATAAAGCTCTCTTAACACGCTGTCTGCACGATCATTTTCTACACCGATCACGACTCGATCAGGACGCATAAAATCTGCAATCGCAGCACCTTCTCGAAGAAACTCCGGGTTTGAAGCAACATCAAAATCCGCTTCTGGATTTGTTTCTGCAATAATTCGTTTCACATTCCTGGCCGTGCCAACAGGCACAGTCGATTTATCAACAATCACAGTATAACCTTTTAAGAATGGTGCAATATCTTGCACCGCCCGATAGACATAGCTTAAATCGGCATGCCCATCACCACGTCGCGAAGGTGTCCCCACAGCAACAAACACGAGATCTGAATCAGGAATACAATCATTTAAATTATCTGTAAACGAAAGACGTCCTTGCTTTACATTTTTTTCAAGCAATGTATCAAGACCTGGCTCATAAATCGGTAGCTTTCCTTGCAATAATTTATCAACTCTAGTTTTATCGATATCAAAACATGTGACACTGGCACCGAATTCAGCAAAACAGGTGCCTGATACAAGTCCGACATAACCACAGCCAAGCATTGTTACTTTCATTTATTGTATTCTCCGATCCGTATCGTTAGTTATAATCGCAAAAGATTAATGTTTTTAGGTCTATTATTCCTGTCAAGAGTACTCTTGATATCATAAACAACACCGTTTTCAGAATTTAACAATTTAGATATAAGTGCCCATCCTTGCACAATAAAATCATCATGAGATACAGCTAGAATGACTGCATCTGAACTTTTCAAATCATCAAACTCAGTCATATTAATTTGGTATTCGCTTCTAACATCGAGACTATCAGCATAAGGATCATAAACCTGAATTGTGACAGGATGATCTCTGAGCGCGGTTATTATATCTACAACTCTCGTATTACGAATATCGGGAACATTTTCTTTAAATGTAATCCCGAGTATTGTGATAATTATTCCGTTCAGATCTTTATTTTTATTTTTTAAATTACCAATAACTGTATCAGCAATATATTTGCCCATGCCATCATTTGTCTCTCTGCCTGAGAGAATAACTTGAGGTAAATAACCCAATGATGTCGACTTGTACGTCAGATAATATGGATCAACACCAATACAATGTCCGCCAACCAAACCAGGTTTGAATGGTAAAAAGTTCCATTTAGTAGCAGCAGTCTCGATTACATCATGCGTATCAATATCCATTCGTTTAAATATAATTGCCAATTCATTCATTAGCGCAATGTTCAAGTCGCGTTGTGTATTTTCAATAACCTTAGCAGCTTCAGCAACTTTTATTGACGCAGCTTTAAATACTCCAGCATCGACGACAGAGGAATAAACATTAGCAACTATTTCTAGAGTATTCGCATCTTGAGCTGAAACAACTTTTTTAATTGTTTTGAAGGTATGTGTCTTATCACCAGGATTAATGCGTTCCGGTGAATATCCCAGGAAAAAATCTATACCAATCATTAAACCGGATTCATCTTGCAGAATAGTTGCACACTCACCCTCTGTTGCTCCGGGGTATACAGTAGATTCGTAAACGACAATGTCACCTTTCTTTAATATTTTTCCAACGGCTCTAGATGCCAATAAAAGTGGATTTAAGTCTGGTTTTTTGGCGTCATCTATTGGGGTTGGTACGGCAATAATATGAAAATCAGCTTTCATAAGGTCATTTGAATCTGATGTAAAATCAACATCCGATGCGCTTAGTTCAGAAGAAATAACCTCTCCTGTTTTATCTATCCCGTTTTTAAGTTCATCAATCCTTTTTTGATTTATATCGAAACCTATAACTTTGGCAATCTGTCCAAATGCGATCGCAACAGGCAACCCGACATATCCCAGCCCGATAACAGAGACACTCCGCTTACTCATATTTTATAGTAATCCTTATACCATTTAATAAAATTTTCTATACCTGACTCAATAGATGTAGAAGGTGAATAGCCGACATAATCAATTAAGGCATCAACATTAGCATAGGTTGCTGGCACGTCGCCGGCTTGCAGTGGCAAATAGTTTTTATCTGCTTTTTTATTTAGATTTTTTTCAATTTGTTCGATGAAATACATCAACTCTACGGGCGAATTATTACCAACATTATATAGACGATAGGGGGCTTTGCTTGTTGCAGGATCAGGTTTATCACTATTCCATTCGGGGTTGCTGGTAGCGACATTATCAGAAACACGAACAACACCTTCTACAATATCATCAATATAAGTAAAATCGCGTTTATGCTTACCCTCATTAAATACATCTATTGCTTCACCATTTAGAATTTTTCTGGTAAAAATAAACAATGCCATGTCTGGCCTGCCCCATGGACCATATACCGTAAAGAACCGTAAACCGCTCACCGGAATATCAAATAAATTACTGTAGGTATGCGCCATTAATTCATTAGATTTTTTTGTAGCTGCGTATATTGATAACGGATGGTCCACATTATCATTAACACTAAAAGGCATATTTGTATTTGAACCATATACGGAACTGGAAGAGGCAAATACCAAATGTTTAATCGGATTATGTCGACAGGCCTCAAGGATATTCATAAAACCAGTAATATTTGAATCAATATAGGCATATGGATTTTCAATAGAGTAACGAACACCTGCTTGTGCGGCAAGATGAATTATGTGTTCCGGAGATTCTGTTTCAAATATAGTATTGACGGCATCCTTATCAATAATGTCTATTTTATAAAAAGTGAACCTATCGTTATCTTTTAATTGTGATAGCCGTGCTTCTTTTAAAGAAGGATCATAGTAGTCATTTATATTGTCAACACCTATTACTATGTCACCTCGATCAAGTAAATATTGTGAAGTATGGAAGCCGATAAATCCAGCGGCACCTGTTATAAGAAATTTCATGAATGTTTAAAATTAGTTTTATAAATGCTAATTATAACACCGAATATTGCTCTAGCTAATAATAAGGACGTTCAGATCAGAAGAATGATGCTGAGGATACTCATCAAGTAATGGCTATGTGCCAAAGGATTATTCAAGCAACTGAGACAACCACATTTCTCATACACCATTCGGGCAAATCAGAAGACTTTAAAATAATTAGTTTTAAAAAATAAACTGTATCTCAGACTTTATACTTAATAGCACTAGAACGAACTTTATTGTCTGTAAGACTTGATGTGAGTAAAATTACACTAAAATAATTAGCGTCTCAAGGGATTGCTGACGTCGTCTTGTGTTCTCTTTT
>CAJJDJ010000024.1 GCA_905182825.1 Thiotrichaceae bacterium UBA7359 | reverse complement strand
TATATCGGTCGCGCGTCAGTGCCGGTCTTGTTTGATACAAAGACTAATGCCATTGTTAATAATGAATCATCAGAAATAATTCGCCAATTCGATCAGGTAGCAACGCAACATTTCGAACTCACAACACTTTGTCCAAAGTATACGCAGTCACTGATTGATGCGCTTATCACTGAATTAGCTGATGAATTAATCACCCCTATCTATCGTGCAGGCTTCGCAAAGGATCAACAAACCTACCAATCCTATTTTGAAAAGGTCTTTGCCTTTTTAACAAAGCTCGATAAAAGACTCGGTGAGACGGGTGCTTATATTGCCGGAGATGAACTAACACTCGCAGATGTACATGCCTATCCGCATATATCGCGTTTCGATGCGGCTTATCATTCACTGTATCGTTTAAATAAACACTTCATACGAGACTATCCAAACATTACGGACTATATGACGCGTCTTGGTGAGATACCGGCCTTCGGTGGAACATTAGATATACAAGCTGTTAAGGATGGCTATTTCTTGGCGTGGAACCAACCAACAGAAGGAAAGTTTACACCCCTTGGTCCGGAAGTTAATCCACGCTCTGGTGTTGCAATCACTGTTAATACATAACTTCTATAATAATCAATCATTAGAATTATTTAATTATGTGGAAAGTATTACTAATCATTGTTGCCATTGGTTTTATCTACAACTGGCAAAGCAGTAGTCCCGTATCGATTGATTCAAATATCTAAGAGTCCTTTCCCATTGGATATGCTTCTTCTTTATCTATTAAAAAATCACCTGTACAAAAAAACATAAATAAAACTAAACAATCATTTCAATTTGATGAATTCAAAATAACACCACTGGCCAACTTCCAACTTATTGCACGAGTTCTTGGTGCAGAACGTTATCTAACTGATCGCGAATCCGCACTTTCGCCGATTGATTTAGCACTAGGCTGGGGGCAGATGGCAAACCCAGAGACTCTAGACAAACTTACAATCTCACAATCCAACCGCTGGTATCACTGGCGTACAGATAACTTTCCTATACCAAGAAGAGATATTGAAACAAACAGTGCCAATATGCATTTCATCCCAGGCAATAGTGCGGTTGAAGAAAAACTGAAATCGATACAGTCTGGTGATACCGTAAAATTGATAGGGTATCTTGTACATATCGATGGCGACAATGGTTGGACCTGGACCAGCTCAATGACTCGCGAAGATACTGGCGGTGATTCTTGCGAAGTTATTTTATTAGAAGATATTAAAACTATTTAAAGCTTATACTTTTACCTTTATAAAGTTATCTTGCTTCTCAATCCTAAAATAATAAATCCCCAAAACCACACCGCGCATTGCGATAAATATTGTGAATGCCAACCACAGGCCATGGTTATCCATAAATTGGAAGACATACCAAATCGGCAAATAGAAGACGAAGGTACAGATCAACATGGCATTACGCATCTCCGGTCCGCGAGTTGCACCTATGAAGATACCATCAAGTAAGAAACACCAAACAGAAACTAATGGTAAGACCATCATCCATGGCAAGTAGATTAATGCCAACTCTCGAACTGAATGTATGTCCGTTAATAAATTAATCATCGGTTCGCCAGCAAGCCAATAAAACAATGTAAATGTGAGACCAAATGCTAACGACCATTTTAAAGCCAGTGATACGGCTTTATTAAAAAGATCTTTGCTTTTAGCACCGATGGCTTTACCGACTAATGCTTCAGCAGCATGATTAAAACCATCTAGCGCTAATGCCATTAATAGATAAAACTTCATCAAAATAGAATTTGCCGCAAGCGTCAGATCACCGAACTTGGCACCTTCTCGTGTAAAAAAGGCAAAGACGAGGACCAAACATATTGTCCGGATAAAAATATCATTATTTAAACGCATGAATATTTTCAATTTTTCAAGATGCAAAATTTCTGCAAGCGACCAACTACCTCCGTCATCTGCTAACTGTTTTCTCACTATAAAAAAAGCATAAAGGACGCCACAGTACTGTGCAATAACCGTTGCTAAGGCAACACCGCGTACATCCATATCCATATAAACCACAAACACGATATCCAGAACAATATTAATCACATTAACTGTTATGCCGAGCCTTAAGCTAGCCATCGCATTTTGCATGCCCAACAACCAACCGTTAACTGAAAACAGGATCATCAATGCCGGTGCGCCCCAGATCATCCATCGACAATAGACTTCCGCATAGTGTTTTACATTGGTACTACCTTCGAGCAGGGTTAAACCAAAATTGATGATGGGATTTTGAAAGAGTAGAAAAAAAATTGCTATAGCCAGGCCAACAAGAATGGATTGGATTAACAGAGTTCTGATTTCTCTGGCGTCTTGTTTTCCATGCGCTTGAGCGACGACACCTGTCGTGCCCATGCGTAAGAAACCCATTCCCCAATAAAGAAAGTCAAAGATGACCGAACCAACTGCGACGCCACCTAAATAAACAGCACTCTCCAAATGTCCAATAACTGCCGTATCGACCAGTCCTAATAAGGCCATACTGACATTACCAATTATCATCGGCCCAGCGAGTAGCCAGAAGGCGCGATGCTGATTATTTTTGATCATGAGTTGTGATATTGAGATTTAGGTAAACAACAGGATGACTTAATACTACTTATAGGACTTCAGTTATGGGTTCTCCCCAACAACCTTCATAGAAATTCTCATCAAGCGTATTACGAGCACGAGCATTGTATTCACGTTCTTTGAGGTCCTCGGGAATTACCTCTTCGGCTAATTGATAACCGACTGTCATCATAGCCATTGGCGTAAATTGTTCGGGGATAGAAAATTCTGTTTTTGTCTTTTCGGCATCAAAACCACCCATTTGGTGCACCATTAAGCCTAATGCTGTGGCCTGAAGACTCAAGTTCTCTGATGCTGCACCGGTATCATATTGTCCCCAGCGATTCGGCTTCCCATTTTGAGATAATACGGAGTCTGCACAGGCCAACAATAATAAAGGAGCATCTTTTGCCCAACTTTGGTTCCCCTCTGCCAAACACGTCAATGCTTTTTCCCAAGCTGCTTCATTGGTCGCCTTGTCAAAGACAATAAAACGCCAGGGTTGATCACCAAAACAGGATGGCGCCCACCGTGCGGCTTCAACTAATGCCATAATTTGTTCGCGTGATAGTAACTTTCTGGAATCATAGACACGCCCGCTCCATCGCGCTGCAATGAGTTCATGAATTGTTACTTTTGTCTCAATTTCTTTATTAAACATGTGTTATACAACTCCCGTTTTGGTAGTCTTCCATTATCAAATCCGAATAGACACTATAGAAGTATCATGTCAGACATTGAAATATATCAAAAACTCTCTGCCAATATTGGAAAAGTAATTCAAGGGCAATCAGCAGCAATACGAAAATTGCTAGCTGCATTTTTCAGCGACGGCCATGTTTTACTAGAAGACGTACCCGGCACAGGCAAAACAACACTGGCTAAGGCATTGGCAAAGTCAATCGATGTCGAGTTTCAACGAATTCAATTTACACCGGATCTATTGCCCACCGACATCCTCGGAGTCTCTATTTTCAATCAACGCGACCAGGATTTTGAATTCCATCCCGGCCCTATCTTCAGCAATATAGTGCTAGCTGATGAAATCAATCGCGCCTCACCACGCACACAATCTGCACTATTAGAAGCTATGGGTGAGCGTCAAGTGAGTATTGAACGAAACAATTACCAATTAGACGATTTGTTTTTCGTGATTGCTACGCAAAACCCGGTGGAATACCACGGTACCTACCCTTTACCTGAGGCACAAATGGACCGCTTTGCCATGCGCTTTAATCTTGGTTATGTTACTGAAGATGAAGAAGTCGCTATCCTTGACAAGCAAAAAAGTCATCACCCAATCGAATTACTTGAGCCCTGCATCAATAAAGAAGATGTGATTAATTTAAAAAATAAGGTCACGAATATTAATGTTAGTGATGAGGTTAAACATTATATGGTCAAGCTTATAAGAGCTACGCGCAAGACAGAGGGAATATTAAATGGTGCTAGCCCACGTGCATCCTTATCTATGATGAAAGCAGCACAAGCTCTGGCTTTATTTGATGGCATGGATTACGTTAGCCCTGACCATGTACAGGAAATTGCCATACCCGTGATTTCACATCGCATTATGATGAACTCCCAAAGTCGTTTCTCTGGTAACAGCAGCGATCAAATCATTGATGACATTTTATCGAAAACGCCTGCACCTATCTAGGCAAACAACATAGTCATTAATTATGTTGCGTAAACTCGTGTTTGCTAACTTCAAGCTGGTTTACCGCTTTAGTCAATGGATGCGTCAACGCTTCACTTCGACCGGGACACTGATACTCTTAATCACACCCTTTGCCGGCGTCTTTGGCTTTGACACACGTAACACGCTTTCTTTTCAGATATTTTCAATCACATCGTTGTTACTGATTACCGCTATGTTTTTTTCTTTATTCTTTCGTGGTAGATTTTCTATCACTAGAAAATTACCGCAATATGGCAGCGTCGGCATCCCACTAAATTATTCCTGTGTCATCCGCAATGAAAATAAAACTTCGAAAAGAGGCCTTGTCCTTATCGATGAATTGAAAAATCAATTCCCCAGCCTAGACCACTTTTCAAAAACAAAATATCCGCTAGATAAAAAGAGTAATCGCATTGATCGTTTCATCGGTTACCCACGTCTTGTTAACGTTATGCAAAAATTACGTGGTGGTTCAATCAAGCCGATTGCTGTTGACTATATTGCTGAACAAAGCGAACTCGAAACAACAATACAATTAACGCCTCTGCGTAGAGGCTATTTGTATTTTGATAAAACGAGATTAGCCCAGGCCGAACCATTAGGATTATTCCAGGCACAAAAGATACTTAATAACAAAGACAGTCTACTAATATTACCAAGACTTTATAAAACGCCCCGATTGAATCTACAAAACAAACGCACCTATCAACATGGTGGCGTTAATAACGCATCGACTGTCGGTGATTCACAAGAATTCATATCCTTACGTGATTATCACCCCGGAGATCCTATACGATCGATACATTGGCGCAGTTTTGCAAAATTAAACAAACCGATTGTTAAAGAGTATCAGGATGAATACTTCACGCGATATGGTTTGATACTCGATACCTTTCTGAATAATGAACCCGAATTTATATTCGAAGATGCTGTGTCTATTGCAGCATCATTTATGACCGCACAAAAAGAACAAGATGCCTTGCTTGATTTGATATTTGTTGGCAACAACACCTATCGTTTCACATCAGGTCGAGGACTTGCCGGTGACGAAAACATTCTGGAGGTGCTTGCCTGCGTAGAACCTGTCTATAAATCCAACATCGACCAAGTTGAAATGATGATTCAACAATGCAGCCGTGAATGTAGCGCCTTCATTTGCATACTATTGGATCTGGATGAATCTCGACTAAAATTAATCAAAGCGCTATCCATATTAAACATACCTACTAAATTTTTATTGCTACGCGATTTAACAAGCACGGATAGCGCTAAAGCAATACAAGAAAATGATGTTCATGTAATTCATCATGTCAACTTACAACAGGAACTTGATGCGCTTTGGTAAACGTAAGCAATAACACGGTCAGTACTAAATTAAATCCTGCGCCGACTGGACTAATCTTAGCTAGCTTGCTGGTCTGGGGTTGGCAAACACAATACATGCTCTATGCCATCATCATAGGTCTATTACTTGAATTGCCATTATTAATAAAATGGCGAATTGATTTTACTGATAAGGACGTTAACCAACTTGCAGACCTAAGTGGCGTTATATTTTTTATTATTACTGTCTATGTTTTTGTGAATTATTCATTCCAGGGTATCTACAAAATTCTTGAACTACTACCCTTTGTTTTACTACTACTCATGCTAGTACAAAACTATGGTGTTCATAATGGCATTAAAACCTCAGCGCTATTTATTAGTATTCGTCGTCTGGGAAAAAATGCTAGCCCCGACATTCTTTACTCAACGAATATTGGCATGCCCTTTGTTTTTATCTGTTTAATATCCGCAAGTTCAGGCAACAAATATAGCGATTATTTTTTTATAGCTTGTGCGCTAGTTATCGCGTGGTTGTTATTAACTCAAAGAACCAAACACTTTTCCAAAGCAAGCTGGTTTTGCTCCCTTGTTTTCGCGTGTTTCTTTGCTTATTTAGCACAGAATGGACTACAACAATTACAAAATCATTCCGAGTCATTCTTCCTCGAGTTATTTGAACAATATGGGTGGAAAAGCACAGACTCGGAACGCACTTCGACATCCATTGGCTCATTAGCCCGGCTAAAGCTATCAGACCGTATTATGTTCCGAGTTAAAGTGGATAAAAAATTACTAACCCCCCTGTATTTTCGTGAGACCTCATACAGTAAATATGAATATGGCACTTGGCATAACCCAAAAGTTGATTTTGATATAATCAGTAAATCACCGGGTAAAAATCAGTGGCGACTGAATATAAATAAATTCGACAAAGAGACAATGGATGTGGCGATTTATCTTCAGGACCAAGCTGCCATTATCCCCGTACCTGACAATATCAATACACTGTCAGGCAAGGATTTAATTCAGGTCGAAACTAGCGTGTATGGATCAACGCGGATTGAAGCTCGCGAAGGCTGGATCAATTATCGCCTTGGACTTTCAGATCATGATTTTGTTGAAGCTCCCCCTACACCTGAAGATCTTAATATATCCCTTAACTATAAAACTGACTTTGAACAGGTTGCAGCAAGATTAAATCTCTATTCAAAAACACCAACGGAAATTATCAATATAGTGCAACTCTATTTCAAAGATAATTTTTATTATTCAATCAGCCAAAACCAACGTTATACGAAATGGCAATACCTGACAAAGTTCCTCTTCCAAGATAAAAAAGGTCACTGTGAATATTTCGCTACGGCAACCGCCTTGTTGTTACGCGAGGCAGGTATACCAACGCGCTATACAATAGGATACTCAGTACAAGAATATAGTGACTGGCAAGGCACGTACATTGTCCGTGCGAGACATGCCCATGCATGGCTAAAATATTACGTCGATGGCGCATGGCACAATATGGATACGACACCGTCAGTATGGGCACCTATGGAAGCAGAAGATCGAACATTGTTAGAACCACTAATGGATCTTTTCTCATGGTTGCGCTACAAAACGACTGGTAGCGATATAGATTCTAAAAAAGAACAATCCACAAACAGGATGTTATGGCTATTAATTCCATTAGCCGCATATCTCGCTTGGCGTTTTTACACTAAACAGCGTGTCGAACAGAATAATAATCTCGACACTATTCATTTAACATTTGATCGCTTTGGAACAGACTCTCCACTCTATCCCCTTATTAAAAAAATTGAGCAAGAGGCAGACAGTAGACAATCGGGAGAAACATTGATGGCGTGGATAAAACGAGTTTTCCCGGATTCAAGGACAAAGAAATATTACGATTTAATTAGGCTACACTATGCTTATCGATTTAACCCTGTTGGCGACAAAGAAAAACAAAAGAAACTGATAAGCGATGCCTTAGATTCAAAGACGTGAGAGCTGCATTATTTCTAACTTTCCCTTTCCTTAGCTTGAAAGTCAAACTAACTGTCGAGCTAGGGCAACATTAATCACAACAACTTAGCATGAGCCACCACTTGTAATGTGACAGATTTTCCTGTCAGCAAACCTTGATACCCCTCTTCTGGTGAAGAAGTCCAGGTAAGCCCGGGTTGGCTGATAATATCTATGTAGTGTTTTAACTTATACGGAATAGAAAAATTTCACATGGGCGTACTAACCAAGTAATGAACAGCCGCTTTAAATTGAACAGCGAATTTTGTAATGGTTTCCCAAGCAGCTATTTCTTCTGAGTTGGAATCTTCTCCATACACGACTCGATATTTTGGATTGATTATATCTCCATTAAATTCTAGCAGAATGAGTTCCCATAGATCTAAAGTTTCAATCTGATTATCAGTATTTGCACCTTCATATACTTCCAGGGACGATTGTGCGACTTCGATTGAAGCTGACCTGTCTTTTCTAGATGATACTTATATATATAATAATTTAGAAATTTTATTCGCGAGAGTTATTGATTAGAGAGAACCTTATGAATAGACATAGAGGAAACCTTCTTCAATTTTGAATTCAATCCTATTAAGCGGACGACTTCCATTTTCAATGCATTCACCATTTTCTACATTGAATTTCCATTGATGTTTTAAACAGGTCAATATTGAACCTTTAAGAGCTGAAAACGGTATGTCTGTCGTCTGATGTGGGCAACGACTATCAAACACCTGATATTCATCGTTTGTTTTATTAATAAAGCAAGCTCGACCATCATAGTCGTGCCTAGAGACCCCCTCATCTATCTCATTAAGCACGATTAATTTATGCCACTTTTTTTCTTTACCTATTAACTCAGGATTAAAATCAGGAATATTCATTTGCAAAATAATATCTACTGCCCAAATAATCTTGCTCATGCCCAATGTCGGCAGACAGACTAACATGGCATCTAATATCTCATCTGCACTATTGCCGTCTCTTAGTGCTCGAACAAGATATTGTTTTAGGCCTGTTTCAGTCTGGGCATAGACCTTAGTAATGACTGACAACAACGAGCGAGTTTTAACATCAAGATGTTTGCCGCCCTCTTTAAGAGCTTTAAAATATGGCTCAATGGCATTTTTACGTACTTTTAATAAATAGTTTAGCGCATCACTCATCTGTGTTTTCTTCCGTTGGTTCATCCCAATATCTGGGCGACATTTCTACTATGTATTCGGTTTTTTTACCCGAATAGATATCCTCAAGTAATATAGTTTTAGTTGGATTGTTATAGTTTTGATGCATCAACATAACGTGTAAATTTGGATCAGCCGACTTGATAATATCTTCAGACTTTTCGAACAATAGGGTTGATTCAATAACACGCCTTACGGGGATATGTGCCGAAACAACACCAGCTTGATGGCTATCTCTTCGAGTACAGGCATCCATATTATTTCTTTGAAAACAACGCACGCCAACCTCAAATACAAGCGCACCAGTATCTTTATTAATAGTGCGAAAGCGTGCTTCAACAAAATCCAGTTTCAAAATTGTCTTTGTGCCAAATACTGCAAAGTAATCTGCCGTCACAAATACACCAGAAACAATAATGATAGAGGCTAATATCGTTACAAAGATTTTTATCTTTTTCTTATCCATTAGTAACAACCTTGATTAATCTCGTCGCAGTCGAGCTCTGACTGATATTGGCGTTGGATATCTCATAACAATGATATATGACGATACGATAAACGTTAGTAATGTAGCAAACTGGATCAAGTATGATGTCTTTTCGTCGATGAAACCTGAATTGACAGCGAGCACGGCGATTAATAATGAGAATTCACTGATCTGCCCCAACCTAAAACCAGTTTCATATGAGACATACTTTTTTTCACCTTCCCTGCGTAACAACCAAGCAAAGATAAGCGGCTTACAGACAAGCACAAGGATTGCCAGAGTTGTACCAGGAATAAGTATTTCATTAATCACGGATAAATTAAAACCCGCTCCTAAGGAAAAGAAAAATATTATAAGAAAAAAATCACGCAGCGGCTTCAACCGTTCAGTAATAAACAATGCAATCGGACTAGAGGCCAATGTCACACCTGCGACAAACGCACCGATTTCATGCGACAAACCAACAAAATGGGCTAACTCTGCAATACCGAGACACCAAGCGATCGCTAATAAAAATATATATTCATGTATTTCATCAAAACGCTGAATCAACTTGATGAGTACAAACCTCTCTATAAGATAAACAACGCCCACCAGAGCAGGTAAATAAATTAATTGCATCGCGATATCAACCATCAGGTTTTCACCTTTACCATACCCCTGGAGCAATAATAAAATGACAATGGCGATCAAATCCTGAATTAATAAAATACTGATTATGATCTGTCCAGTATGTTTATGGTGCAGTGTTGTTGTTGGTAATAATTTTAAGCCAATGATGGTGCTGGAGAACATCATGACGGCACCAATCAACATCGCTTGTAGTAATTCGTAGCCAAAGATAAAACCAATCGAAAAGCCAATCAGGCAAAATGCTGCTGAGCTAAGCAATGTCACTACTGTTGCTTCACGTAACATTTTCCATAGTTGTTGTGGCAATAAGTCCAGCCCTAATAAGTACAAGAGGAAGATAATACCTATATTTGAGATGTCGCTGATTAATTCTGCATCATTAATGAATCCCATCCCGGAAGGCCCCAGAATTAAGCCAATTGCGATGTATGCAACGATCATGGCTTGCCTTGCATATAAGGCAAACGTTGCAAAGATTGCCGCGCCGGTGAAGATCAAAAATATTGAGAATTGAACCGATTGTTCAGCCATTTATCGTAATCCATTATTTAATTTTCTTTCTGACATCTTTCCCATGCCTTGTCTAAGCGCTTCAATGATACTGGCATTCTGGTTTTTAGCCCTTGTGCAAATAACGATATGCGTAATTCTTCACTCATCCAACGGTATTCATCAATTGAAGTTGTATTCCCGTCTGTTTCATACGCATGATCTACCAGTTTCTTTATTCTGTCCCAATGTGGCTGTATTAGTTTAGTAGATTGATAATCTTTGTCAGCACCATACTCAAGTTTTTCCATACGTTTAATTATGGCTTCTAAGTAACGTGGGTACTGCTTTAAATATTCCGTTTCAATATCTTCGATAAATCCGTGAAACATCATATATTTCAGCTGCTCTTCAATGTCATTGACTGCATGGCTATATTTCAACATGTTTGCATCGGAAAGTAATGTTTGAACTTGCAAATTCATTTCCAGTATTTTTTGCAATACCACACAAATCCTGTCTGCATTGCTTATTAATTCTGATCTACCCTGCTCCAAGCTTGCTAAAAAATGTTCTTGTTTACGAATCAATGTTGTTTCATATAAAAATGTTTCGTCCAGCACAAGATTAATAATTGATTCAACTATTTCCTCTTTATTGCCAAATCGCGTATATAGCAGTGCTAATTTATCAATGCCTTTCAAATTTTTACGCAGATACTTAATCTCTTTTGCTAACGCATTTTTTAATAAGCCTCTTAACCCAAATCGCAAGTAGTATTCAGCTGCACGTAAATTATCAAATGCATATCTATAAACTTTGCCATCCTCTTCTAATAATGATGGATAACTTGTTATTGCATTTTCTTTAGATGTGACTCTTTGTTCTACAGGCAGATCCCCAAAATCCCATGAGACGACTTCTTCTTCGCCAAAGGCATCTTGATATATGTTTGTAAACGCATGTTCTATTTGCGTCGCCAGTTTGCTTTTCAGTTCGATAATATCATCGCCTTCGGCTATCAATTCATTTTTGGCATCCACAACCCGGTAATTTGTTCTAAGGTGTTCGGGCAGAACGCCCTCTGCAAAATCATTGATTGCGATATCAACTGCTCGCGTCTTGAACAAAAATGAAATCAGATTTTGTTTTAATGAGTTTGATTGGTTTTTAATATTGCTTACACATTCCGCAACAGTTTCCGGGATAGGCACTAATCTTTTGCGTATAGCTTTAGGTAAAGACTTTAGTAACAAGGTTATTTTTTCTTCGATCAATCCCGGTACTAAATAATCCATTTGATTTTGATCGAATTGATTTAATACCTCTAACGGGATATCAACACTAAGTCCATCTTCTTTAACGCCTGGAAGAAACTTATATTCCAGCGGCAACTGCATGCCATTGAATTCAATATTATCCGGATAGGTGGATTCAGTAATATCATCTGTCTCGCGATTTACTATGAACTCTTTAGTCAGGCATAGTCTTTGCTTTTGTGCGTTATTTAGTCCTTTCGACCAAACAGCAAATGATTGTCCATCATATACATGTTCTGGCAATGACTTATTATAAAATTCATATATGGCTTCTTCATTCAGAATATCTGGACGACGCGATTTTACTTCCAGATGTCTGACTTCCTCTATTGTTTTATTATTTTTTTTGAAGAAACTTATGCTTGATTCCAAATCACCTTCTATCAATGCATTTCTGATAAACAAGGCTTTAGCGTCAACAGGATTAATAGCACCGTAATTAATTCTTTTGCCCGCGATCAAGGTCATGCCATATAGACTGATCTTTTCTAAGGCAACAACACGTGAACTCTTGCTATCCCAATATGCATCCGAGTAGGCGTGTTTCAATAGATGCTTTGCGACATTAATCAACCATGCGGAATCAATCCGCGCAACGTTTCGAGCAAATAATCGAGAGGTCTCAACCAAGTCAGCAGCAACAACCCATTTTGGTTTTTTATGAAACTGTCCGGATGCTGGAAACAGATTTAACTTTATATCACGAGCACCGGTATATTCGTGTTTGTCAGACAAAAAAGCAACGTGACTCAACATGCCACTCAATATGGCACAATGTATATTTTGATAACTGGCAGGTTCAGTATTCAACAATAAACCAATCTCAGTACAGACGTGACGTAACTGTCTATGTATATCAATCCATTCTCGCATCTTCATATATGACAAGAAGTTGGTTTGACACAATTTCCTAAGTTTGTTTTGTGATAGTTGCTTAATTTGCTTTTGATAAAAATTCCAAAGATTTAGAAACCATAAAAAATCTGAAGCCTCATCCATAAATTGTTTATGAGATTCATCTGCTTTTTGCTGTTTATCGAGCGGACGTTCTCTAGGATCTTGAATACTTAATGCACTTATAATAATTGATATTTCATACAAACAATTAAAATCATGTGCTGCTAATAATATCCTTGCATGTCTTGGATCTAAAGGAAATCTAACTATTTTTTTGCCAATTACTGTTAACTTTCCTTCCTTATCTAGCGCATTAATCTCGCTTAACAAACGCGTACCATCATTGATAAATTTCTTGTCAGGGGGATTTATAAATGGATATTCATCTATGTTTCCAATCTTTAGAGCCTTCATCTGTAAGATCACTGATGCTAGATTCGTACGCAGTATCTCAGGTTCTGTGTATTCCATACGGGAACAAAAGTCTTCTTCACTGTACAAACGTATGCATATTCCGTCACTAGTTCTGCCACAGCGTCCCTTACGTTGATTCGCTGCAGCCTTAGATATCCTTTCTATCGGTAAACGCTGTACTTTACTACGATAACTATAACGACTCATACGTGCCATACCAGTGTCGATTACGTAACGGATATCAGGAATGGTCAACGATGTTTCTGCAATATTCGTCGCTAGCACTATATGACGGCGTTTATGCAGCGCAAATATCTTATTTTGTCTCGAAGAACTTAGTCGTGCATAAAGCGGCAAAATATCAGTGTCTGATAAGTTTTGTTTACGAAGAAACTTATCAGTTCCATAGATTTCTCTTTCCCCTTCCAAAAATATCAGGATATCGCCCATATCATATGAGGTGAGTTCTCGAATTGCTTCTAAAATAACCTCTTCTCGACTCATGGGATCTTCATCTTCATTATTTTCTTGGACCGGTCGATAAAAAACATCAACAGGCCAAGTTCTACCAGAGACTTCAATAACCGGCGCATTATCGAAATGTTCGGAAAAACGAATAACGTCAATTGTAGCGGAGGTGATTATTACTTTTAGATCAGGTCGTTTTGGTAAGAGTTGCTTTATATAACCTAAAATAAAATCGATGTTTAGACTACGTTCATGTGCTTCATCGATAATCAATGTGTCGTATTGATTTAAATATTTATCTTTTTGTAATTCGGCAAGCAATATACCGTCTGTCATCAACTTGATATAGGAATGCCTACTGGTTACATCCTGATGTCTAATCTTAAAGCCAACATCTCTGCCTAACTCGCTTTTCAATTCTTCGGCGATTCGTTTTGCAACAGATCTAGCAGCTAGTCGCCGCGGTTGCGTATGACCGATAACACCCTCTATTCCACGCCCTAATTTAAGACAGAGTTTTGGTAGCTGAGTTGTTTTACCTGAACCAGTTTCTCCACAAATAATTGTTATTGGATTATTTGATATGGCATTATATATTTCGTCATGACACTGGTTTATAGGTAAATTATCGTCAAATTGACATTCGGGAAGACGTTTTATTCTATCGTGTTTATTTTGTATTGATAATTCTATGGACCGCTTGAGAGTATCCCATTCAGTATCACTCTCAAGATTACGTTTTTTCAAGAGAGCAAATGTTCGTTCTAAACTAATTCGTTCAGATGAACGCGTCTCTAATAAACTATTATAGATATTTTCTATTTCTAAAGTTGTCATGCCATCCTTTTTATATCTTCTAAAGTATAACTCAGACTATTTACTAATATTAAGTTACTCCCAATTCATTGATGTTCTTATAGAAAATAGACTACAAGATATTAAATTATCTCAATCAGTATATTATATGTTAAAAGTTGACCCACAATATTAGTGAATTATATTAATTCTTATAGTTGAAGCTGTCTTAAAGCCTAGCAAATTATAATGAACCCAGCAGTTCAAAAATGATAAAACAAAAACTCATCATCGATTTAACTAATGCAACAGAAAGTACAGTATATTCGTTATTATCCATAGTATATATCGATCGTTTTCTATAAAAAATAAAAAGCGAAGGATAAACCTAGTGAAAGTAGAAGCAGGTTATCTGAGTCATATTGATGATTGCAATATTTTAGAAAATGTTAATAAAGTAGGTTTTTCCATTTCCCCTTTGAAATTGATGCCTTATTCTCGTTGGAAATTTGTCATCACGCTAATTGTCGCTATGTCCAAGTGGCATATTAGGATCAAGTCTATCACGAATCATCTTTTTCAACTCTTTTGATTCAGGAAACCTTGTTTCTTTTTTTCGTGAAAATATTTCTATACCGTCTAGTATGACTGTAAAAACACCACTAGTTGAGGGGACTAAGACAAGTTCACCTATCTTATTCTCAAATGTCATCAATAGTTCTTGGGCTAACCAGTTTGCTCTAAGAATAAAACGACATTGCGTACAATAGTGAATTTCGACTCTAGGTGAGTTTACTTTTTGAACCATTCCTATTTCAGTGCCTCTGTTTGTTTAAATAGCTTCACTTAGATTAATATATCATCATCCTATAGAATACTATTTTATTATTACTAAATAAGTTCTCAGGTACAAATAAAACTGTTTCTGCATTCAATAGTTA
>CAJJDJ010000023.1 GCA_905182825.1 Thiotrichaceae bacterium UBA7359 | reverse complement strand
TGAATGAATTCTATAGTTAAAAAAATGTTTACTAGAAATCTCATAGCGCCAAGTTAATTTTCTTAGGCAGTGGTGATTAGCAGAAATAAATTTAATATTTTTTAGAAATTAATTAATAGTCTATGCTATGACGAATTTCCCAATATTCTTAAAACTTGAAAATCGTCCATGTTTGGTCGTTGGCGGAGGTCGTGTTGCTGCAAGAAAGATAAAACAATTGTTGAAAGCAAATGCGACAGTTACAGTCATAGCACCTAAAATTAGTTCTCTTTTAAATAAGTTTGTAGAAGAGAAGAAAATTACTTTTCTTGAGAAGAGTTATGAACGAACTGATATCGCTTTTATGGAGTTGGTTATTGCAGCAACGAATGACAGAGAAGTTAATAACAAAATCGCTGAACATGCTAAATCAAAAAAAATTATGATTAATGTTGTTGATAATCCAGATGCTGGAACATTTATTATGCCATCTGTTATAGATCGAAGCCCGGTCATGGTCGCCGTGTCGACAGGTGGCGCATCACCTATCTTAACTCGATTATTACGTGCCCGTTTGGAGATATTAATACCGGCAAACTACGGCAAACTAGCAAGTCTTGTCTCTAGATTTAGGGAGACCATTAAAGGAAAGTTTCCTTCTATCAAAGAGAGAAGGCGATTTTGGGAACAGATATTACAAGGACCAATTGCTGAGCTATTATATACTGGACAAGATAAGAAGGCCTTAAAATTACTGGAAAAAAAAATAACGAATGAATGTTCCATCACACAGCCTGAAGGTGAAGTATATTTAGTGGGAGGCGGACCAGGAGATCCTGATTTATTGACATTTCGAGCATTACGTTTAATGCAACAAGCCGATATTGTATTATACGATAGATTGGTGGCGCCGGACATTGTGAATTTAGTTCGTAAAGATGCTGAACGTATTTATGTTGGCAAAGAACGCGATAAGCATACAGTTCCACAAGAAGAGATTAATCAATTATTAGTCGAACTTGCAAAAAAAGGTAAGCGTGTTTTACGACTGAAAGGAGGCGATCCTTTTATATTTGGGCGTGGAGGAGAAGAGATTGATCTGCTCTCTGAGAATAATATTCCGTTCCAGATAGTCCCGGGCATTACAGCGGCGAGCGGTTGTGCATCTTATGCTGGTATCCCATTAACCCATCGTAAGTATGCGCAATCATGTCTATTTATTACCGGCCATCTTAAAGATGGGACAATGAATTTAAATTGGTCAGCTCTAGTACAGCCGCAGCAGACTTTGGCTGTTTATATGGGGACGCATGGCATAGAGATATTAAGTCGAGAATTAATTAAGCATGGTTTAGCAAAAACAACCCCTGCTGCAATCGTGCAGCAGGGCACTACCAAAATTCAAAAAACCTATATAACAACGGTTAAAGATTTACCTAATATACCTAAGCAAAATGAAATAAAACCACCGAGCATGATAATTATCGGGGATGTTGTCTCATTACATGAAAAGCTAGCATGGTTTGGACAGCCTGATTGACATACAGTCTTGAGGTTATATTAAAACTGTATTGAGAGCTCAAATCTTTATTTAAATAAATTTTTAAATAGCCAATCTATCTAAGATATAAAAACTAAAATCACATACGTATGTAATAACTATAGGGATATTAGATAAAATAGATAAGTCGTTCTACTCGGTTAAGAAACATAGTGAATTATTATTCATTTATTGAAGCATTCATTGAAACAAGTGTTAGTTACTGAAAGCTATGATGTGAAATGAATTAATTTTGATATTATTTCCCACTTGCATATTCTTATTAAGACTTTAATAAGAATATTTATACTATTGATATTTAGCTTCTATTCTATAAGAAGTAGGTTAGTACTTTCCAAGGGCATAAAGAAAATTGAATCAGCACCATAATTTTTTTATGAAAAACTTCACCACTTATTTTATTTCAGTTAAATAGAGATTAATCTTCCTTCAATTTTAGTGAAACTGAATTTATACAATAACGTAAGCCTGTTGGCTTTGGACCGTCTTCAAATACATGACCCAAATGAGAATCGCATTCTTCACAGACAACTTCGACACGTTGCATGCCTAAACTATTGTCTATTAAAGTCTTTACTTTTGTTTCATTAGGCTCCCAGAAACTCGGCCAACCAGAACCAGAATTATATTTTTTATCAGAATTAAATAAATCACTGCTACAACAAGTGCACTGATAAATTCCTTTGACTGTGCAGTCATTATATTCTCCACTAAATGCAGGTTCAGTATTTTTAAGTCTACAGATGGCATATTCTTCATCACTTAGAGTCTGCTGCCAATCTTCATTAGATTTAATTTTTGTATCATTCATTTCAAATTTCAATTATAACTTTTCTTGATATCAAGAATATAATTTTTCCTGTTTTTTTAAAAAATAACAGTTTTGCTAACAATCTTCAACAATTCAGATTCAAAATTAGAAAAGGAGTTCTTGTTAAGAAACACAGCAAGCTAATAACAGTAACATGACAAAGAAACTGATTATGAATAACACTACTCTAATATAGTATAAGCGTTCAATTAGAAATGCAGCACCTAACAATAGACACATTGATATGTTATCAAGTTCTTTATTAAACTCTATAGTGTAATCAACATATTGGGTAACTTAAGCTATATCTCGCAAAAAATTTCATTTTTTAGTTATTTGACCTACCATTTTTCCCTGTCGTGTAACAAAATTTGTCCACGGTTGATAAAGACGTCCTTTGAATATTACAGGGCGGACAAAAGCGTATCACCTCGAATGTCTCTTCGTGAGAAGTCTCAACCTTATTTATTTTTTACTCATTAAGCAATCTGGCCTTACATCGAGAGCAAAAAATGTATATTTACTTTTTATAAAAAATAGCACTAAGCCTGATGTTACAGTCAAGGCATTGCATATAACTTCCCCAGAAATTAAATTATCTAAAATCATTTCATAACATTTAAAATTATACTTGAAAGTTCTCTTAATGTTCATTATCCTCAAGAAGAGAACTTAAGGAGAACTTAGTATGCTGACAAAGCTAGAAGAAAAAGTACTTCAGTGTATAACTCGTCATATTACACTAAATGGTCATGCACCAACTTTAGTTGAGATCGGAGATTCTGTTGATGTCAAATCGAAAGGCACCGTGCATCGTTATGTTCATTCACTAATAGAAAAAGGTCATCTACATCGAACTGGAAGAAGTTGGCGCGGTCTTCGTTTGACTGGTGAACAAAGTCGAAGATTATTGGTTTTACCATTTATGGGGCGTATCGCTGCTGGACAACCTATAGAAGCTATTCCTGAACAGTTGGAGATAAACTTCTCAGAAATGCTGATGGGAGAAGGTCGTTATGTACTCGAGGTGAAAGGTGATTCAATGATTGAAGCAGGTATCTTTAATGGTGATTTTGTCATTATTCAAGAATGTAGTACTGCTAACAATGGCGATATAGTTGTCGCGTTAATCGATAATGGTGAAGTGACATTAAAGAAACTTCGTAAGCATGGGGATCGAGTTGAGTTAATTCCTGAAAACCAATCTATGGTGCCTATGATCTATCCTGCTGAACGTGTACATATACAGGGTATCGTTGTTAGTCAGATAAGAAATTACAAATAAAAAATAAACAAAAGCTAGTATCAAAAAAATAAATTTTTATTGAATTAAGTGTAATGTATTGTGATTTTTTATACTCAATGTATAACGATTACGTTAGATATAATCGTCGTTTCTAAAGAAGCATTGATAAGATTAAAATATGTGGAAGAAGGTATGTTGCTGATTATATGAAAATGCTTTTCCCACAAAGAGATATTTAAAGTAGTGGTCTATAACGACAGAGCAATTATTTTTATTCTGTTTGAATTAAATATATTTAATACTAAATCTAGAACACAATAATGAAACCATTTTCTAAGGCATGTGAGAATAATAAACTTCCAATATTAAATATAATTTCCCCGTTTTTTTGTGCAGGTGGTGATGTGCTTGAAATTGGAAGTGGTACAGGTCAACATGCTATTTTCTTTGCAGATAACCTACCCGCCATACGTTGGCATACAAGTGATCGAATAGAAAATCATGTTGGTATCCTTGAATGGATTGAAGAAAGCATGTTACCAAATGTTGAATTTCCTTTAGAGCTTGATGTTATTAGTGACAAGTGGCCGACAAGTATTTTTGATGGTGTCTTTACTGCAAACACATGTCATATAATGCATTGGCATGAAGTTGTTACAATGGTTGAGGGTGTAAAGCATATACTATCTGTCGATGGTATATTTATGATTTATGGACCATTCAATTATAATAATGACTATACGAGCTCTAGTAATCGCCTCTTTGATGACATGTTGAAAGAGCGAGATCAGCAAAGTGGCCTCAGAAATTTTGAAGATTTAGAATCCTTAACCAAAAATAATTCGTTAGCCCTTTATGAAGATGTCACAATGCCAGGAAACAATCGATTATTAATTTTTAAAAAAGTAAAATAGGGCTAAACTTTAATATAGATATTAAATATTATTTTTTTATTCTGCTTGAATGATGCCGATAATTTTCCATCCTGGTTCTGGTTTCATGTGTCCATTTGCAACGAAAATTTGAATTAGCTGTTTGCGGTCAATAGCAAAAAGGGGAATAACTCGACCATCATATTTTTCAAGGTAATGTTCGAAAGTAAATTCATCGCTTATATGTGTGCTTTTTATTTCGGCACCTTGTCTTAATAAGTAGGTAAGTTCGCCGTAATCGATATTTTCACTAAATAATTGGTGACCTCTATGGCGAGTTGATGCTAGATGCTTTTCATCAATATTTTCATCAATATTTGACTTTAATTCATAGATGTTCTTAACCTCGAATTCTGATTTGAATCTTAAACAGGCCAATATATCAAGATTACTACGGCCAGACATGGCTAAAACTTTGCCAAGGCCGATAAGGTTCAAGTTTCTATCGGCATGTTCTGAGATAGGGTTTCCATAATATGTTTCTAAACCCTCCATTCTAGCAAGACTGATATTTTCCCATGTACTATCTGTCAGGATGACTTTGAGACCGTGAGTTTGTAATTCCTTCCCAATTGCACGTGCAATGTCGCCAGCTCCTATTATCAATAGACCGCTTGGTGGTGGTTCTCTAACATCAAGAATTTTAGCTAAAGATTTAGCAGACACACTTTGAATGACGACTGTACCAATGATAATTAAAAATGTGAGTGGAACAATTAACTGAGCTTCTACAAAACCTGCGTTTTCAAGTCGTAACGCGAAGAGTGCTGATACCGCGGCTGCAACAATACCGCGCGGACCAATCCATGAGATTAGTAACTTTTCATTAAATGACAAATCTGAACCGATAGCAGAAATAAATACAGATATTGGCCTTGCAATTAGCATTGTTATTGCAAGGATACCTAAAGCAGGCCAGCCTAATTGAATAAATTGATGAAACTCAATTCTTGCAGCCAAGATAATAAACAAACCTGAGATTAGTAATAGGCTTAAACTCTCTTTAAAATCTAAGATGTCATCAATGTTCATATCCTTCATGTTAGCCATTGTAATACCCATGATAGTAACCGCTAATAAACCAGATTCATGTTCTATGGTGTCTGATAAAACATAAACTGTACAAACAGATATCAAAGTAAGCACATTTCTTAAATACTGAGGAACAAGTTGCTTTCTTAACAACACGCCTAATAACCATCCACTGATAAATCCCATAACAAAACCGACAAAAAGTATTGAACCAAAGGTTATTGCGATTAAGCTTACTCCATCATGTTGTTGATCTGATATGATGAAATTAAAAACAAGAACTGCAAGCAAAGCTCCAAGGGGGTCAATAACAATGCCTTCCCAACGGAGTACATTTGATATTTTGGCATTTGGTCGTACTGTCCTCAGCATAGGAATAATAACCGTTGGACCAGTAACTATAACTATGGCACCAAATAGAAAGGCAAGCTCAAATGGGAAATCGATTAAGTAATGTGTGCTATACGCAATAATCAACCAGGTTAGCAATGCTCCGATAGTTATTAGATTACTAACGGTCTTGCCATGACCTCGAATATCTTCAAATTTTAATGTCAAGCTTCCTTCAAAAAGAATCACAGCGACTGATAAAGAAACGATCGGGAATAATAATGGCCCAAATAGTGCCTCAGGATCAATAATATTAAAAATAGGACCAACTAAGATTCCAACAATTAATAGAAATAATATTGCAGGTAGTTTTGTCCACCAAGCTAGCCATTGACAACAGATATCAAGAACACCAATGCTAGCAAAGGATAATAAAATTGTGTTATCCAAAATTGATTAGGCCATGTTATTATTGGCGATATGATTATTTTGTATTTTATGAGAAATATAGTTTATGAAAATTATTACAAAGCCATGAATAGTTTTGCTGAAATAATCATGAACTATTGAATATGTTTTATAAGAGAGCTCAGATACAACAATCGAAAGAGGGTGTGCCCATTAATTTTTTATTCAGGTCAATAGTATAAATAATAGTTTTTAATGGTGGAATTTAACATGAACACCATACATCGCAAAAAAATAAATTATCAAATTAAACTACTTAAGTATTATCAGCCAAAAAAATAGCTTTCACGCTCATGTTGAATTTTTGTAATTCAAGAATTTATTGGTTTGTTTTTTGAAACAACAAAGTTGCGTTAGTCCCACCAAATCCGAAGCTGTTAGACATTATTGTATTTAATCCTGCATTATCAATCCTATTAAAAGCAATTGGCGTCTCTGCCGCAGCGGAATCAAGGTCTGTTATATTTAAAGATGAGGCAATAAAATCATTTTCCAGCATCAATAAACTATAAATGGACTCGTTTGCGCCAGCTGCACCAAGACCATGCCCTGTTTGAGATTTAGTAGCACTGATTATGGGCATACGATCTTTGAAGACTTCTTTTATTGCATTTAGCTCAGCGATATCTCCAGCTGGTGTACTGGTAGCATGTGCATTAATATAATCAACTTTATTATCAATATTACTCATAGCTTGTTGCATACATCTTATCGCACCTTCTCCAGAGGGTTTGACCATGTCAGCTCCATCCGATGTTGCGCCATAACCTATGACTTCTGCATATATCTTTGCATCACGCGCTAATGCATGTTCCAGTTCTTCCAAAACAAGAATTCCGCCACCACCAGAAATTACAAAACCATCACGATTTGCATCATAAGGACGAGAAGCTATAGAAGGAGAATCGTTATATTTTGATGAAAGAGCACCCATACTGTCGAATAATAACGTTGAGGTCCAATGAACCTCGTCACCACCACCTGCAAATATAATATCCTGTTTTCCTAACTGAATTAATTCATAAGCATTGCCAATGCAATGAGCACTGGTTGCGCACGCAGAGCTTATAGAGTAATTGATACCTTTTATTTTATAGGCAACAGAAAGACAAGCACTGTTAGTACTTGCCATTATTCGAGGAACTGTTGTTGGTCCAACTTTACGCGCGCCGCGTTTGCGAAGGATATCAATCGACTCCTGTAAAGTAGCATTTGAACCGCCGCCGGAACCAACAATGACTCCTGTTCGAACATTTGAGATATTGTCTTCTGCGAGTGATGCGTCTTCAATTGCTTCGCGCATAGCCAGATATGCATACGCAGCGCCATCGCCCATAAAGCGCTTAAGCTTGCGGTCAATCAATGAATTCAGGTCGAGATCAATTGAGCCATGAATATGCGAACGAAATCCTAATTCAGCATATTCGGAGCAGTATGTAATTCCAGATGTCCCTTTTTTAAGAGAATCCAATACTTCAGTTTTATTTTTTCCAATACTCGACACGATCCCCATGCCTGTTATGACAACTCTTTTCAATTTGTACTCCTAAAAATCTTCGGTTGATTTAAATAGCCCTACACGGAGATCCTTTGCAGCATAAACTTCTTTTCCATCTACAGACATGGTTGCATCGGCGACACCCATGACTAATCTACGTAATACGACTCTTTTCATATCGACATGATAAGTTACTAGTTTGTTTTCTGGTGTAACTTGCCCTGTAAATTTAACATCTCCAGCTGCTAAAGCTCGACCACGTCCCGGAGCACCGGACCAACCCAGGAAAAAACCTATTAACTGCCACATCGCATCTAAACCTAGACAACCTGGCATAACTGGATCACCAATGAAATGGCAATCAAAGAACCAGAGTTCAGGGGTGATATCGAGTTCAGCAACGATATGACCTTTTCCTGCCGAGCCACCATCGTTAGAAATCTCGAGAACACGATCGAACATTAGCATATTTGGAAGGGGTAGTTGAGCATTTCCTTTTCCAAACATTTCCCCTCGTCCACAGGCAAGCAATTCTTCCCGGGTAAATTTATATTTATCATTCATTATTGCTATTATCTCATGCTGATATTAATATTTCTCAAAAAATTAACAGAACTATTCAATTAACTGTCTGCTTGACAGCATCTTCTCGCCGATTAGACTGCTAGTATTATTCATTATTCACGTCAAGGTTTTCATCATGTCCTCAGTTATTGGTCCACTCGATAGACGTAATAGCGTAGGTGTAAAAATAGGTTCCGTTATCGTTGGAGGTTGTAATCCTATTGTTGTTCAATCGATGACTAATACTGACACCGCTGACGCTGACGCGACAGTAAAACAAGTTCAGCAGCTTGCAGCAACTGGTTCTGAATTAGTCAGGATTACCGTTAATACGGAAGAGGCAGCTTCAAAAGTATCGACTATTCGTGAAAAGCTTGATGATGTTGGTTGCCTTGTACCATTAGTTGGCGATTTTCATTATAACGGACATAAATTATTAACTGACTATCCAGATTGCGCAAAGGCTTTAGCTAAATATCGTATTAATCCTGGAAATGTTGGTTTTGGACGAAAAAAAGATAATCAGTTCTCGATCATGATCGAAAAGGCTATCGAATATGATAAACCAGTCCGGATTGGAGTGAATTGGGGTAGTCTTGATCAAGTGCTTTTAACTAAAATGATGGATGATAATGCTAAATTATCAGTTCCGTTGGAAACAGATGATGTCATGCGTGAAGCATTGATTGTTTCTGCATTAAAAAGCGCAGAGCGTGCTGAAGAGTTGGGTTTACCCCATGATCATATTATCTTGTCATGCAAAGTGAGTGGCGTTCAAAAATTAATTACAGTTTATCGAGATATTGCCAAACGTTGTGATTATGCATTGCATTTAGGATTAACCGAAGCTGGAATGGGCTCGAAAGGTATTGTTGCTTCCACGGCTGCAATGGGCATTATTTTGCAGGAAGGAATTGGAGATACAATACGAGTTTCATTGACTCCTGAACCAGGAGGTGATCGTAGTAATGAAGTCATCGTGGCACAGGAAATATTACAAACAATTGGACTACGTTCATTTACTCCGTTGGTTACTGCCTGCCCAGGTTGTGGACGTACTACTAGCACCGTATTTCAAGAATTGGCTGACAGCATACAGGCTTATGTACGGAGTCAGATGCCAATATGGAAGGATAATTATTATGGCGTTGAAGAAATGACACTTGCTGTAATGGGCTGTGTCGTGAATGGCCCTGGAGAAAGTAAACATGCTGATATAGGCATTAGTTTACCAGGTACAGGAGAGACCCCGACTGCACCAGTGTTTATAGATGGCAAAAAAACAATGACACTAAGAGGTGACAATATAGCCGAAGAATTTCGAGATATCGTGCAAAAATATGTTCATGAGCGTTACTCTTCCAAGTAAATTGTTGATTTTTTAATATACTTAATAAAAAAACAATGCTTTGTAGAGTCTTAATGTGAGGCGAGACTATTTAAGTTGTTGATTTAGCAACTTTAACACGGAGCAATATTTAAACTTTTAAACAATTTTCTGACAAATAAAAATTGGTTGGGGGGATAACTTATGTCTGAAGATAAATATTATGATGTGCCCGATAAGCTTGCTGAGCGTGCACATATCAATTCAAAACGATATCGTGAAATGTATGAGCGGTCTATAAACGATTCTGATTCATTCTGGGCTGAGCAAGCAAAAGAATTTCTAACTTGGTCTAGAAAATGGAGCAAAGTCCAAGATTGGGATTATAACGAAGCAAATATTAATTGGTTTGTCGGTGGTAAATTAAATGTTTCATACAACTGCATAGATAGGCATCTTCTGCTACGAGGTGATCAAATTGCCATAATTTGGGAAGGCGATGATCCTGATGAAGATCGTCAATTTACTTATAAAGAATTACATGAGGAAGTCTGTCGATTTGGCAATGTACTAAAGAGCCGAGGCGTTAAAAAAGGGGACCGGGTCTGTCTGTATTTGCCTATGATTCCGGAAGCATCAATTGCTATGTTAGCTTGTGCCCGAATAGGTGCTGTTCACTCTGTTGTCTTTGGTGGTTTTTCTCCTGATGCTTTGCGCGACCGAATTAATGATGCAGATTGTAAAGTAGTTATTACCAGTGATTACAGCCTCCGTGGTAAGAAACAGATTCCATTAAAGTCAAATACAGATAAAGGATTGATTGATTGTCCTAATGTGAATACCTGCATTGTAGTTAAACGAGGTGGTGGTGATATTGATTGGAATGAAGACAGAGATATCTGGTATCACGAAGCAATTGAAACAGTCTCTGTAGATTGCCCACCTGAAGAGATGGATGCGGAAGATCCGTTATTTATTCTTTACACATCAGGTTCTACCGGTAAACCAAAAGGTGTTGTACATACAACCGGTGGTTATTTGCTATATGTTGCAATGACACATAAATATGTTTTCGATTATCAGGAAAGAGAAGTCCATTGGTGTACCGCTGATGTAGGGTGGGTAACAGGTCATTCTTACGTCGTTTATGGACCTCTTGCTAATGGTGCCACCACTGTGATGTTTGAGGGTGTACCTAACTTTCCGGATGCTAGTCGTTTTTGGCAAGTAGTAGATAAGTGGAAAGTAAATACGTTTTATACTGCACCAACATCTATTCGTATGTTGATGGGCCAGGGTGATGAGTTTGTAACGAAGACTGACCGGTCTAGTTTACGAATCCTTGGAACGGTAGGAGAGCCAATTAATCCTGAAGCATGGGAATGGTATTATAATATTATTGGTAATGGACAATGCCCTATTGTGGATACATGGTGGCAAACAGAAACGGGAGGTCATTTGATAACACCATTCCCCGGTGCTACTCAACTTAAACCGGGATCTGCAACGCTTCCTTTTTTTGGGATAGAACCTTGTATAGTTGATGCTCAAGGTAATGAACTGGAAGGTGCAACGGAGGGAGCATTATGCATAAAACGGTCATGGCCGGGCCAGATGCGTACCTTATATGGGAATCATGACCGTTTTAAGGAAGCATATTTTTCGATGTATCCCGGTAAATATTTCAGTGGGGATGGGGCACGCAGGGACGGTGATGGATATTATTGGATAACTGGTCGTATCGACGATGTTATTAATGTTTCTGGTCATCGAATGGGAACCGCTGAAGTTGAAAGTGCTTTAGTATCACATGTTGATGTCTCTGAGGCAGCGGTTGTTGGATTCCCTCATAATATCAAAGGTCAAGGTATTTATGCCTATGTGACCCTGATGATTGGAGTTGAAGTGACTGAAGCCTTACGCAAGGATCTAATTAAGCATGTAAGAAAAGAAATTGGACCTATTGCTTTGCCCGACGTAATTCAATGGGCGCCAAGACTGCCAAAAACACGTTCAGGAAAAATCATGAGACGAATTTTACGCAAAATAGCTGCCGGCGAACTAAGTATGTTGGGTGACATAAGTACCCTTGCTGAGCCAACTGTGGTTGACGATCTCATTGAAAATCGTGTTAATAAATAAAATGTAATGAATTTTTATAGAATCATTGTCTCTTTTAATGTTATCAAAAATATCGAGTCAAATAAGTGAATAAAGGTTGATGGCTGGTAAGGGGTGATAACAGTTGAAAACCAGACTTTTAAAGTATTTAAGACGTCCACTGTATCGCTCAAAATTTAAACATGAAATAGACCTTCATATCACAAAAAGTGTGTTTTTAAGTTTTATCAATGTTTGTATTTAATACCGCTATGATCAGTTCAATCTTTATCCCAGATTCGTTTGTAAAATAGTTGACATAGTTCACAAGCTAAGATATGTTGCAGCGCAATATACACGGGTCGAATCTTTAAAAAATTAAATTCGAGAATTTTTGTAGAACCTCTATACAAAAATAGAATATTCTACTCAATATGAGAATCAAAAAGGTTGATAATAAACATTAAAACATACTTAAGTATTTTATGACTCAATCTTTAATGACGTAAAAATTTTAACAAAATATCGAAAATATAACCGTAGAATTAAAACTCATAGAGAAAAAATAAGCTGAAAATTAGATTTACAACATAAATAAACTCCTCCTCTTCTTCTTCTATATGTGCCCGCATAACTCAAGCAGTTATGTGGGTTTTTTTAAAATTTAAAAATAGCAATTGAATATAGAATGTCTATATTGATTTTTAAAATAGTTGATTTTAATTTGTTATGCTGTTTTAAAGAAGACATCTGAACTCAGAGAGAATAAAAATGAGTAAGAAATATAGAACACCATTTGAAGATATTGACTGGTCTGAAATGCAGAAAAAATATCTCGATGCATTCAAAATATTTAAATCATCCGAGTCTGTAATGAACCCATCTTGGATAAATGAAATGGATGAATTGTGGAAATGTGCTAATAATGTAAATTCTCATCGAAGCTTAAGTACATTTGATGCGATGCTTCAGCAATCCCGTATTTATCATTTCATGAGTGAACAATTTTCAATCTTGTTAGATGAAATCAAAAATTCAAAAAATAGTAGAGAACAAGTACAAGACATTATTAATAAAAACTTTAAAGAGATTGAATCTTATTTCTCTAATTGTAATGATTCGTTTGACTGGAGTGGTTTTCTGACTAATTGTGAACAAACGAATGATTTCATGAGTTCAGTATTTTCCAACTTTAGTCAACTATTAGATGAATTGAATCCTGATTTGGAACGATCAGGAGAAGATATTTTGTCTATTCTTAGTTCGGGCTATAGTCGTGAAGCACAAGAAAAGTTGAAAGAAGCGACTAAACTATGGATAGAGTTTCAGAATAATTCTAGAGAATATCAAGCTGCAATGATGCGCTTAAGTAAAAAGGGACTTGAGTTAATGCGTAATCAAATTATAAGCATGCAAACAAGCGATGAAAGTATTAACTCTATGCTTCAGATATATAACTTATGGATTGAATCAAATGAAAAAGTTTACGGTGAGTATGTTTGTAAAGATGAATATTCTGAGTTAAACGGACGATTGGTAAATTCAATGATGGCATTTAAGAAGAAAAGCCATGAAATTATTGAAGATATATTGTCTGCATTACATTTACCAACAACTAGGGCAATGAATGAATTGGAGCGGAGGCATTATTTATTAAATAAGCAAGTAAATGAAATGCGAGCAGAAATAAATAATCTGAAAAAACTTTTAAAATATGAAAATACTAGCGATCCTGTCTCTAAAAAATCATCAAGACCTATTCTTAAAAGTAAAAAGAAAAAAAGTTAACTTCAATAACTTCCAATAGAATTGAATGCAAACAAGCTAATAAAAAAGTGGCGAGTACCGTAAAAACGATTAAGAAAATAAAAAACAAGTAAAACATGATTGAAATAAAGTGATGAATTACGGAGTGATTAATGAATCCATTCAATTTAATATCTGAAGATATCGTGAATGAGATTCACGAATTCAATGAAAAATTGTCAAAAGGTTACAAATCATTATCTGATTTAGGTGAGATTCATGTAGGGGTCTCTGAAAAAGAAGCTGTCTACCAAGAAGATAATATTGTGTTATACCATTTTAAATCACGTACAAAAAATCAAAATCCTGTTCCGTTGTTAATCGTTTATGCATTAGTTAACAGGCCTTATATTGCTGATCTACAAGAGGGGCGTTCAATTATTCAGGGCCTACTTGATCAAGGTGTTGATGTTTATCTCATTGATTGGGGATATCCGGTTAGTGCTGATAAATATTTAACTTTGGATGATTATATTAATGGTTATATCGATCGTTGTGTTGATGTGATTTGTGAAAAATATAATAGAAAAAACATTAACTTACTAGGCATTTGTCAGGGGGGTGTATTTAGTCTTTGTTACACTGCAATGTACCAGAAGAAAGTAAAAAATCTTATTACTACTACTACTCCGGTTGATTTTCATACCAAACAAGATCTATTAAGTCACATTGTAAAGAAAATAGACATTGATCAGATCGTAGATACTTTAGGCAATATTCCCGGTGAAATGCTTAATGCAACATTCCTTACTTTGAAGCCATATACTTTGATGGGTCAAAAATATATAAGTCTTGTAAAAATTCTTGACGATAAAGAAAAGCTGATGAATTTCATGCGCATGGAAAAATGGATATTTGATAGTCCAGATTTAGTGGGTGAAGCATATCGTGAGTTTATAAAACAATTTTATCAACAAAATCGACTTATAAGAGGAACAGTAAAAATTGGTAATGATATTATTGACTTGAGTAAAATCATTATTCCAATATTAAACATATATGCTAGGGATGATCATCTAGTGCCTCCTGATGCTTCGATAGCATTAAAGAGTTACGTAAACTCTAAAGACTATCAATCGTTGGAATTTCCAGGTGGACATATTGGAATCTATGTGAGCAGGAAAGCACAAAATATTATTTCGCAAAATATTTCCGTGTGGTTAGAAAAACATAATCAATAAATATTAAGGTCAATTTTTCAATATGAAATATTGATCTAGAAAATATTTGAAGTTTGTTTTTCTTGTGTTGATGATTATGTCTCGATATTTTTTTTGCTGCGTTAATTATCATCTATTAAAAAAGAATTTATTAAGAAAAATTTGTAAAGATATTCTTCTGCATACTCCTTGGTCTCAGTCTCGAGTTTATTTTTGCATATGAGATGTTTTTTTATTAAGATTTATATGTGGGCAATTAACTAAATAGACACCAGATACTGCATTACAGTATAATGTTTTGCTTATTCTGCGGGAGTGGCCATACGGTTACTCCCTTTTTTATGTGTAGAAGGTACTCTCTGCTAAGGAACTCAACAATAGATGACTTATGCTAGTGATGAATACCTTCATCCATATTAGACCAATGTCGCGAGTGAAAAGGAATCCCGGGCGACCATTTGTATTATGAGGTATCGCTTTTTGACAGATAATGCCCTGTTAGCCCTTGAAGATGGTTCATTGTTTTATGGTACATCGATAGGTATTGATGATGAATCCACTGGTGAAGTTGTTTTCAATACCTCTATCACAGGATATCAGGAGATTCTGACTGATCCTTCCTACTACAAGCAAATTGTTACCTTGACGCATCCTCATATTGGAAATGTTGGTACAAATCCGGAGGATGAGGAATCTAGTCAAGTTTTTGTAAGCGGTCTAATTATCAGAGATTTGCCAATGGTGATGAGTAATTGGCGCGCTACTGAAAATCTGAGAGATTATCTTATCAGACATAATATTGTTGCCATCGCTGAGATCGATACACGTCAACTAACGCGGCATTTACGCAAGCATGGTGCAATGAAGGCCTGTATTGTTGCTGGTGATAAAATTGATGCAGATAAATCAATCAAAGCAGCAAAATCATTTGCAGGCCTGGTTGGTATCGATTTGGTAAAAGAAGTATCGACAACATCAAAATATAACTGGATCGATGGAACACGGGGCCTCAAAGATGGGATTAAGCCTTCTTACAGTAAAAAAGAGTGGCGTGTTATCGCATATGATTTTGGAGTTAAGCGAAATATTCTTCGTGTATTGGCAGATTTAGGTTGTGAAATTACGGTAGTTTCTGCGCAAACACCCGCAAGTGAGGTATTGGCTGAAAAACCAGATGGTATCTTTTTATCTAATGGGCCAGGCGACCCAGACCCTTGTGATTATGCTATCACTGCGATAAAGAAAATTATCAATTCAGGCCTACCGGTATTTGGTATTTGCCTTGGACATCAATTACTTTCATTAGCCTTGGGCGCCAAAACAAGCAAAATGAAATTTGGACATCATGGCGCGAATCATCCTGTGCGGTCACTTGATGATGGCCAAGTGTTGATTACTAGTCAAAATCATGGTTTCTCAGTTGATGAGAAAACATTACCGAGTGATCTCATCGCAACCCATCGCTCTTTATTTGATGGTTCATTACAGGGTGTACACCATAAAAAATATCCTGTGTTTGGTTTTCAGGGACACCCTGAAGCGAGTCCGGGGCCACATGACTCAAAACAGCTTTTCAATCATTTCATCGAATTAATGCAAGAACATAAAACATAATATATTCATGCCTAAACGCACAGACATTAAAAGCATTCTGATCATTGGAGCAGGGCCAATTATTATTGGACAGGCCTGTGAATTTGATTATTCCGGAGCTCAGGCGTGTAAGGCATTACGCGAAGAGGGCTTTCGAATAATCTTGGTGAACTCAAATCCTGCAACGATTATGACCGATCCTGAGATGGCGGATGCTACGTATATTGAACCAGTACATTGGCAAACAGTGGCAAGAATTATTGAAAAAGAACTTCCAAACGCCTTATTGCCGACGATGGGCGGTCAGACGGCATTGAACTGTGCATTAGATTTAGATAAGCAAGGTGTGCTCAAAAAATTCGGTGTAGAAATGATAGGCGCATCAAAAGATGCTATCGATAAGGCCGAGGATCGCGAAAAATTTCGAACCGCGATGCAGAAGATTGGCTTAACTATGGCGAAGTCTGAAATTGTTCATAACCAAGCAGAAGCCAAAGTGGCCATGGAAATTATTGGCTTTCCAGCAATCATTCGTCCTTCGTTTACCTTGGGTGGTACAGGTGGTGGTATTGCTTACAACCGGGATGAGTTTATGGATATTTGTGGTCAGGGTGTTGAGGCTTCACCGACCAATGAGGTTCAGGTCGATCAGTCCGCATTAGGCTGGAAAGAATACGAAATGGAAGTGGTTCGGGATAAAAAAGATAACTGCATCATTATTTGCTCTATTGAAAACCTCGATCCAATGGGTGTGCATACCGGCGATTCAATAACGATTGCACCAGCGCAGACATTGACTGATAAGGAATATCAAATCATGCGTGATGCTTCTATAAAGGTATTACGTGAAATTGGCGTTGATACTGGTGGGTCCAACGTTCAATTTGCGGTTAATCCTGAAAACGGTGAACTGATTATTATTGAAATGAATCCTCGTGTATCACGTTCATCAGCACTTGCCTCTAAAGCAACGGGTTTTCCAATTGCCAGAGTCGCTGCAAAATTAGCGGTAGGTTACACATTAGATGAGCTTGAGAATGACATCACTGATGGCGCTACACCAGCATCATTCGAACCCAGCATGGACTATATTGTCACGAAGATACCCCGATTTACTTTTGAAAAATTTCCACAGGCAGACGATCGTTTAACAACACAAATGAAATCTGTCGGTGAAGTTATGGCCATGGGCCGCACATTTCAGGAATCATTGCAAAAAGCAATTCGTGGGATGGAAACTGGCGTAACAGGTTTTAACCCAATTGTTGATCAGTCATCAAAAAATATTTTAGAACAGATTGAAAAAGAATTGCGGGTGCCGCGTGGAGATAGATTATGGTTTGTCGCTGATGCCTTTCGACATGGATTGAGTGTTGAGGAAGTTTTCAATATTTGTAGCATCGACCCTTGGTTTTTGGTACAGATTCGTGATCTTATCGACGAGGAGAACAAACTTAAGAAAGAAGGGGTCACTTCGTTAACTGAAAATCGTCTTAGACAATTAAAGCGCAAAGGATTTTCTGATGAGAGATTAGCGGAGTTAATAGAACAATCTGAATCGGAAATAAGGAAATTAAGAATAGATAATAATATTCGTCCAGTATTTAAGCGCGTTGATTCATGTGCCGCAGAATTTGAATCAGCCACGGCTTATATGTATTCAACTTACGACGTTGAATGTGAAGCGGCTCCAAGCAATAGACAAAAGATTATGATACTAGGCGGTGGTCCTAATCGAATAGGACAAGGTATTGAATTTGATTATTGTTGTGTACAAGCTGCATTCGCTATGCGCGAGGCTGGATACGAAACAATCATGGTTAACTGTAACCCTGAAACTGTTTCCACGGATTACGATACGTCAGATCGTCTCTATTTCGAACCATTAACTTTGGAAAATGTATTAGATATTATTCATATTGAAAAACCACATGGTGTAATTGTGCAATATGGTGGACAAACACCATTAAAATTGGCGCGCGACCTTGAAATTGCTGGTGTACCAATTATTGGTACAAGCCCAGATTCAATTGATCTTGCAGAGGATCGTGAACGTTTTCAAAAATTATTAGAAGATATAGATTTGAAACAACCACCAAATCGAACAGCGCGAAATGTTGAACAAGCAGTAAAAGGGGCTGAAGAAATTGGTTATCCCCTTGTTGTAAGACCATCGTATGTGTTGGGTGGACGAGCCATGGAGATTGTATATAACGAAGATGATCTTCGAAATTACATGGATAATGCTGTAGCGGTTTCTAATTCGTCACCAGTATTACTAGATAGGTTTTTGAATAACGCTATTGAAGTTGATGTCGACGCGATATCAGATGGGCATGATGTTTGTATTGCAGGGATTATGGAGCATATTGAACAAGCTGGGGTGCATTCTGGTGATTCGGCTTGTTCTCTACCTCCCTATAGTTTAAGCGACAAAATTCAAGACAAAATTGCGTCACAGGTTGGGGCAATGGCGCGTGCTTTAAACGTTGTTGGCTTAATGAATACGCAGTTTGCAATACAGAACGATGAGATTTATGTTTTGGAAGTTAACCCTAGGGCTTCAAGAACGATACCTTTTGTTTCTAAAGCAACAGGTATATCGATTGCCAAGATTGCTGTAAATTGTATGGTAGGTAATAGTTTGGCGTCACAGAACTTAACTCATGTGCCGGTACCAGATTATTATTCAGTTAAGGAATCTGTATTCCCATTTATTAAGTTCCCCGGTGTTGATCCTCTACTGGGACCTGAGATGAAATCAACTGGTGAAGTCATGGGAGTAGGAAAAACATTTGGTGAAGCATTTGCAAAGGGACAATTGGCAGCGGGAGAAGAGTTTCCGCGTGAAGGAAATGCATTTATCAGCGTAAAAGAAATAGATAAAGAAAAGGCAGTTATTGTTGCGAAAGAATTAATTTTATTAGGTTACAAACTTTTCGCTACCAGTGGTACTTGCAATGTTTTAACCAAAGCAGGGATAGAATGTGAAAGGGTCAATAAGGTAAGAGAAGGACAACCACATATTGTTGATATGTTGAAAAATGATACGATTGATTTGATTGTTAACACAACAGAAGATAAAAAGGCGATTGCAGATTCATACTCAATTAGAAGAACCGCACTTCAACATAAAGTCTTCTACACAACAACAATAACGGGTGCAATGGCAACTATGGAAGCATTGAAAAAAAGAGATAGTATTGGTGTAAATAGTTTACAAGATTTGCATAAAGGAGTGATCGCATGAGTCAAACACCTATGACTGTAAGAGGTGCAGAAAAATTAAAAGAAGAACTCCACAAACTCAAAACGGTAGACCGTCAACGGATCACCAAAGCGATCGCTGAGGCTCGCGCGCATGGTGATCTAAGTGAGAATGCTGAATATCATGCCGCACGTGAACAACAAAGTTTTGCAGAAGGTCGTGTCAATACTATTGAGTCTGCCTTGGCCGATGCACAGATAATTGATGTCACTACAGTTGAAGCGGAAGGTCGCGTTGTTTTTGGTGCGACCGTCAAACTATTGAATGTCGATACTGATGCAGAGGTCACTTATCAGATAGTTGGTGAACAAGAAGCTGATATAAATGAAGGATTGATTTCGATAACATCACCAATTGCAAGGGCATTAATTGGAAAGCAACAAGATGACGAAGTTAATGTGAATGCACCAAGTGGCATAGTTGAGTATGAAATATTGAATGTAAAGTATATATAATATTAAATATTCTAATAAATTTCATATGTAATTAACTTTTTTCTGATGGCCAAAAAATCCAATAAACAATGGCTACACTCACAAAATAAAGATCAATATGTGAAGCAGGCTCGTGAGTCGCACTATCGTTCACGAGCTATATATAAACTTCAAGAAATTAATCAAAAAGACGAACTCATCAAATCAAATTCCTGTGTTGTTGATCTAGGATCAGCACCTGGCAGTTGGTCGCAATATGCCAGTGAACAAGTTAAAGCCAATGGTCGAGTAATTTCAGTCGATATCTTACCGATGGAGCCTATAGAAAGGGTATTATTTATTTTAGGCAATTTTACTGACGAAGTAGTTCAAAAAGAGTGTATTAAACATATAGGTAAACAAGATGCCGACCTTGTGATTTCAGATATGGCCCCCAACTTAACAGGTATTAGAATCACTGATCAGGCACGAAGTCTTACTTTGGCAGAACTAGTCTATGATTTTTGCCATCACGTACTTAAGCCAGGTGGTGATTTAGTGATAAAATTGTTTGAAGGTACTGGAACTGATGAATATCGACGACTGTTAAAGGAACGATTTGCTAAGGTTGTGACTCGAAAACCTCAAGCATCACGTAATCAGTCGCGGGAATTTTATGTTTTAGCCCGTTCTTATAGGTTAAGATAGAGATATAAAAATTATTAATTATAGAGGTTTATTGATTTGAACGACATGGCAAAAAATTTGATCTTATGGGTGGTTATTGCGCTAGTCCTGATGATGGTATTCAACAAGTATGATCAACCGGCATTGTCTGCTGAGATCAGCTATTCACAATTTATTTCACAGGTGAAAACTGGACAAATTGTTTCTGTCGAGATTGAGGGTAGCTTAATTAAAGGTCAAATGTCTGATGGTAATCGATTATTCACTACATATAGCCCTGAAACTAGTAACGATGCTTTAATTGGTACACTTTTAGAAAATAACGTCGAAATTAAAGGTATTGAGCCAAATAAAAATTCATTTTGGACTCATGCTCTAATTTCATGGTTTCCTATTTTATTGTTACTTGGTGTTTGGATTTATTTTATGCGACAGATGCAAGGTGGTGGTGGTCGTGGAGCAATGTCCTTTGGCAAGAGTCGTGCACGATTGTTAGGCGAAGACCAGATTAAGATAACCTTTAGCGATGTGGCTGGTGTTGAAGAAGCAAAAGATGAAGTAGCAGAGCTAGTTGAATTTTTACGTGACCCAGGTAAGTTTCAAAAACTTGGAGGTAAGATACCTTCTGGTGTGTTGATGGTTGGTTCACCTGGCACCGGTAAAACTTTATTGGCTAAAGCTATAGCCGGTGAGGCGAAGGTGCCTTTCTTTACGATTTCAGGTTCCGATTTTGTTGAGATGTTTGTTGGTGTAGGTGCATCTCGTGTGCGTGATATGTTTGAGCAAGCGAAGAAACAAGCGCCTTGTATAATATTTATTGATGAGATCGATGCAGTCGGGCGCCATCGAGGAGCTGGCTTAGGTGGTGGACATGATGAACGTGAGCAAACTCTAAACCAATTACTAGTAGAAATGGATGGTTTCGAAGGTAATGAAGGGGTTATTGTCATAGCAGCAACAAACCGTCCAGATGTATTAGATCCTGCTTTGTTAAGACCTGGTCGTTTTGATCGTCAGGTTGTTGTCCCACTTCCTGATATTCGTGGTCGTGAACAAATTCTCAAGGTTCATATGCGGAAAGTTGCTTTGGGTGATGATATCAAAGCTAATATCATTGCACGAGGTACACCAGGGTTTTCGGGCGCTGATTTAGCTAATTTGGTGAATGAGGCCGCACTATTTGCAGCTAGAGCTAATAAAAAATTAGTTGAAATGAGTGAATTCGAACGTGCTAAAGATAAGATTATGATGGGTGCAGAACGACGCTCCATGGTAATGAGTGAAGAAGAAAAAAAACTCACTGCTTATCACGAAGCAGGGCACGCCATTGTTGGTAGATTAATGCCATCACATGACCCAGTGTATAAAGTTACAATAATTCCACGTGGACGTGCCTTGGGTGTCACTATGTTTTTGCCAGAAGAAGATCGTCTCAGTTATTCGAAACAATTGCTCGAATCTCAGATATCGACTTTATTTGGAGGACGAATCGCAGAAGAACTAATCTTTGGTGCTGATATGGTTACTACCGGAGCAAGTAATGATATTGAACGTGCGACATTGCTTGCACGGAATATGGTAACTAAATGGGGGTTATCACAAAAATTAGGACCTTTGACCTATAGCGAAGAAGATGGTGAGGTTTTTTTAGGCCACTCGGTGACACAACACAAGGCCATCTCAGACGAAACATCTCATGCTATCGATGAGGAGATTCGTTGTATCATTGACAAAAATTATGTTCGTTCAGAAGAAATACTGAAAGAAAATGAAGATAAGCTTCATCTTATGGCTGAAGCGCTAATAAAATATGAAACAATAGATTCTGATCAAATTGATGATCTTATGGAAGGTAAGATACCTAGGCTTCCATCAAATTGGGATGATAATGATGATTCTTCTTCTTCGGCAAAAAAGAAGACTAAGGCAAAAATCACGAAAAAAGATGACGCACCATCGAGCGAGCCACCAGCAAAGCCTGCATAAGTAAATTGTAAATGTGTAAAGTATTTATTACTTTATTGATTTTTTAATGTTCATGATACTGTGATCAATAACCCAATCGATAAGTGAACCACGATTAATAAAAAAAATAGAACATATTTTGGAACTGATGGCATTCGAGGTACTGTCGGCGAGGGTATTGTTACTCCTGATTTTATTATGAAGCTTGGTTGGGCGGCAGGGCGTGTACTTGCAAAAAAAGGC
>CAJJDJ010000022.1 GCA_905182825.1 Thiotrichaceae bacterium UBA7359 | reverse complement strand
ATTGCAGGCATTCAGGCACTAGCATCTTACCGGCCAGAATATTGGGTATTGAACAATAGGAAATTTTTGCTAATAACTTAACTATTAAGTACGTTAAAAAGGAAAGTTTATAAGCAACAACCATCGGTTTTTTAAACAGCATTGCTTCCAGTGTTGCGGTACCCGAAGCAAGCATAATAAAATCTGCTGCTTCCATTATTTGATGAGTGTTGTCTATAGAAATATTGATATCTAAACTTGGGACAATTTTACGTTTTATTGTTTTAAAATAATTTAGTGATTTTTGGTCTACCAAACCACTGATAAAATATAAATTTGTGTAAGTTTTTTGAGATAAAGCTGCTGCATTTAATAAAGGGCCAGCGATTCTTTTTATCTCAGACATTCGACTACCCGGGAAAAGGGCAATAACAATTTTTTTTTGCGGAATGTTTAAAGCTAATCTAGCTGTCGACATACTTGAAGTGCTTGTTATTAAATCTGCTAAGGGATGACCTACATACTTATTTGGAACTTTATATTTGTTATAGATATCTGTTTCGAACGGGAAAAGATTCAATACTAAATCAGCTGCCTTAGCAATTCCCTTTACTCTGTATTCACGCCATGCCCATATTGATGGACTTACATAATGAACTGTTTTTATACCCTCCTTACGCAATTTTTTCTCAATCCAAAGATTAAAATCAGGAGCATCTATACCAACAAACACATCTGGTGGGTTTTCAATAAAATATTTTAGTAAATTATTTCTAATACTTCTTAGTTCAAAATAACGTCCGGCCACTTCAGTAAATCCCATTACTGATAATCGCTCCATGGGATATAAAACTTTCATTCCCATTTTCATGAGTTGTATTCCACCAATACCTTCTATTAAGAACGTTTCATTTTTCTTTCTTAGTTCTTTAATTAGACCGGCACCCAGCATGTCGCCTGATGCTTCTCCCGCGACAATCCCAATACGAACCATTGAATTATTTTTATAAAGCTACTGTGGAGGACTGCTTCATCTAACAATCCCACGCTTAGAAGATGCAATAAATGAACGCATGATTTCTACTTCAGTAGACTCAGTAGCCAAGTCTGTCAAGACATTTAGGGCCTCTTTGAGTGGACTCGCATCTCGATAAATTGCTTTATATGCCTTTCGTAGGATATTAATAGTCTCAGAATTAAATCCATGTCTCTTTAAGCCTTCTCGGTTTAATCCAGATGGTTTGGCTGAATTGCCCGATACTAATACATAGGGTGGAACATCTTTTAAAATCACGGATGAAAAAGCAGAAAAACTGTAGCACCCAACCCGACAAAATTGATGTACAACTGTAAGTGCTCCCAGAATAACAAAGTCGTCAATCACCACATGACCAGCTATACTCGCATTATTGGCAAAAACAGTATTGTTACCGACAACACAGTCATGTGCTATGTGTGCGTAAGCCATAATCCAATTATTATTACCAATAATTGTCTTACCACCACCCTCATCAGTGCCACGATTTATTGAAACATATTCACGAATTGTATTACCGGCGCCTATCTGCAAAATTGAATTTTTTTCTTTCTTAAATTTTTTATCTTGTGGGTCTCCACCAATAGAACAAAAATTAAATATCTTGTTATTTGGTCCAATTACTGTAGGTCCATTGATGACAACATGAGAGCCTATAACAGAGCCTGATCCTATCGAGACATTTGCACCAATGATAGAATACGGACCAATATTTACATTAGATTCGAGAGTAGCATCTGAATGAACTATGGCAGTAGCATCTATCATAAAATTATTTAATGACTGTCGTTAGTAGCTCTGCTGATGTTATTAACTGTGAATCTACATGAGCAGAACCAGTGAATTTAAAAATATTTCTTCTTACTGAAAGTAGCTCCACATCTAATATTAATTGGTCACCAGGCACTACTGGTTTTCTAATACGAACTTTATCAACGCCTACTAAGTAGAATAAGCTATCTTCAGAGATTCCTTCTTCTTCTAATCCTAATAACCCGAGCAACCCTGCAGCTTGGGTCAACGCTTCAATAATCAATACCCCAGGCATCACAGCTTTACTCGGAAAATGTCCTTGAAAAAAAGGTTCATTAACCGTAATATTTTTTAATGCTTTTATATTTTTACCCTTTTCAACTTCTATGACACGATCTATCAACAAAAATGGGTATCGATGTGGTAATAAAGATTTTATCTTTTCTATATCAATCATGTCTGCGATATTTTGCATATAAATTCCATATTTAATCTAATTTAAGCATTATATTTTTTATAATCTTATCCAGACTTTTAAAACGTATAACATTTCTTTTGTAGGTTTTATTATCTGTAATTGGAATACCTGAAGAATAAACTCCTGGATCTTTAATTGTGTTTGCTACCCCAGACATACCAGTTATGATAACGTCGTCTGTAACTTCAATATGCCCACTAATATTACTCGCGCCGCCAATCTGGCATCTTTTCCCTATGCGTGCACTCCCTGCTACCCCCACACATGCAGCGATAGCTGTGTTTTCACCTATATATACGTTATGTCCTATTTGAATTTGGTTGTCTATTTTCACACCATCACAGACAAGAGTATTCTCTATTACACCCCTATCTATAGTTGAATTTGCACCAATTTCCACATGGTCTCCAAGAGTAACAGATCCAACATGTGGAATCTTTAACCATTTTACATCATCTAGAGCAAAGCCAAATCCATCTGCACCAATAACAACACCTGGATGCAAAACAACATTTTTCCCAATAATCACATCATGACAAATCGTTACATTTGCATACAATGTCGTATTTTCACCGATACACACATTGTCTCCAATTACACAACCTGGTCCAATATATGTATCTGCACTAATCATAACGTTATCTCCAACAACCACATTTGCAGAGATAGTGGAGGTGTTATCTATATTGCATTTTTGGCCTATTACCGCAGTCTTATCTATAATGCCATTATAGCGTTTCATCGGATAAAGGTGATTTGCTATTTTTGCATAGGCTAAGTAGGGATTATTGCTTACCAACGCATTTGTTGGGCAATTCTTTAAATCATTTTCTGATAAAATAACCGCTGAAGCTTTCGTATGCGGGAGCAAATGAGTGTAACGCCGATTTGATAAAAATGTGATTTCACCAGTTTTTGCTAAACTCAGTGTATTGACATTTTTAATGACACATTCATGATCACCAGTCAAGCTAGCTCCGCTTACTTTTGATAATTCTGCAAGAGTGACCGACATATGTCATTACTCACTATTTGATTTTATTCAGCGATGGTGTTGCTTTCTTTCTTTAGATAATCAATTACCAATCCACTTATGTCAACTTTCGCGCTGGCAAATACTACACCTTCGCCTAAAATTACATCATAATTATTTTCTTTTGCTATTTTTTGTATTGCCACAACAACACGCTTTTGTATTTTACCTAATTCTTCATTACGCCGAAATTGAATGTCTTCTCTGAATTCATCCTGATTTCGCTTAAGATCACGTTTTTGTGCAACGAGTTTTCTTTCTAATTTTCCAAGTTCTTGTTCACTCATAATAGCTCGATCTTTATTAAACTTATCTTCAAGAGCTTTGATCTTTTTTTGTGATGCGACTAAACCTTTATCTCGAGGAGAAAATTCTTTTTCTAGCATTTTTATTGCTGACTCAGCTTGAGGTGACTCTTGCAAAATTCTATTTGCATTCACAGCTCCTATTTTATAAGTCTCTTCTGCATATACATGAGATAATGTAACTGCCAATATAGCTACTATCATAACAACTGATTTAAACAAGGTATTCATTAACTTTAAACTCCAAAATTGCTAAAATGATGTTCCAAAATTGAATTGGAAATTTTGTACTCGATCTGTGGATTTGTCTCCAAAAGGCATTGCAATACTAGCACTAACAGCACCAAATGGTGATAGCCATATGGCACTTAGTCCAGCAGAATATCGCATATCATCTATTGATACGTCTTCATTGCTACCAAATACATTTCCCCCATCGAAAAATGTAGTCAGCCTAATTGATTTTTTAAAACTTGCT
>CAJJDJ010000021.1 GCA_905182825.1 Thiotrichaceae bacterium UBA7359 | reverse complement strand
GGTCTTTGTCTGAAGTCAGGCAATGCAACAATCTTACGTGGTGGTTCTGAAGCCTTAAACTCAAATCAGGCTATCGCAAAATGTATTCATATGGGGTTAGTTACTGCCAATTTACCGCAAGAAGGCGTGCAAATTATTTCTACGACAGATCGTGCAGCTGTTGGCGAATTGCTTGGCATGTCAGAGCATGTTGACGTTCTTGTCCCACGTGGCGGTAAAAATTTGATTGAACGCGTTAGTGCGGAAGCGCGAATGCCTGTGATAAAACATTTAGATGGTATTTGTCATGTCTATGTCGATAATGATGCTGATATTGAAAAAGCTGTTAGCATTGCTTTGAATGCAAAAACACAACGCTATGGTACTTGTAATACGATGGAATGTTTATTAGTGGCGCGTTCAATTGCGTCTGCTGTACTGCATAAACTAGCGCCTTTATATAAAGAAGCTGGTGTTGAGATTCGCGGTTGTAAAGAATCGATAAAATTATTTGAAGATATTAAACTCGCTACCGAAGAAGATTATGGTACAGAATATTTGGCACCTATCATGTCGTTAAAAATTGTAGAAGATGTTGATGAAGCTATGCAGCATATTTCTAAGTTCGGCTCTCAGCATACTGACGCAATCGTCACTGAGAGTATAACAACATCTCGTCGTTTCTTAAGAGAAGTCGATTCAAGCTCGGTGATGGTCAATGCATCAACTCGTTTTGCTGATGGTTTTGAATATGGCCTTGGTGCAGAAATTGGTATCAGCACCGATAAATTTCACGCACGTGGGCCGGTTGGTCTGAAGGGACTTACCTCAAAAAAATACATTGTGATAGGAGATGGACATATTCGAACGTGATGGTGTAATTTTATTATTGTACTATTACTTGCGAAACTTACATTCAATGCCCTTATTTTTTAAAAGATGCCATTAATCGGTGTTCTCGGTGGTACATTTGATCCGATCCATAATGGACATATACGTCTCGCACTTGAAGCTAAAGAACAACTTAGTCTCGATCACGTGAGATTAATACCTCTGAATTTTCCGCCACATCGTTCCAGACCTGTCGCTAGCACTCTCCAAAGACGTACAATGATAGAATTGGCTATAGACAATGAAGAATGTCTTCGTATAGATTTACGTGAACTCGATAACGATGAGATTTCTTATTCGATCAACACACTTAAATCATTACGACATGAGTTTATTGATGATACTTTGTGTTTAATCCTGGGCAGAGATGCTTTTAACAAGATTGATAGATGGAAGGACTGGAAAAAATTACTGAATTATGCACATATCATAGTCGCAAATCGTCCAGGCGAGTCTGATGAACCTAAAGCTCACGAACTAAAGCAATGGATTAAACAACATCAGTCTAATCAGCTTACAGCACTTAATGAAAAACTATTCGGGTATATTTATTTTATCAATATACCCATGTTGGATATATCATCAAGTCTAATCCGTAAGAGACATGTTGAAAGTAAAGCAATCGCACAGTTTTTATCAGTATCAACACAAAATTATATTAAAGAAAATAATCTTTATCAGGGAACGGTATGAACATTGAAAAATCTATAGGCATAATCTTAAAAGCATTAGAAGACAACAAGGCGCTTGATGTCATTGTCTTCGAAGTGAGTAAACTCACGAGTATCTCCGATTACATGATTATCGCTAGTGGTCGCTCAAGCCGTCAAGTAAACTCAATCGCTGAGAAAGTTACTGAAGCGGCAAAAGGAAATGGCTTAGTATCATTAGGCACAGAAGGAAAGAAGGAGGGCGATTGGGTACTCGTCGATCTAGGCGATATCATTGTTCATATCATGCATCCGGACACTCGCGAGTATTATCAGCTTGAAAAACTTTGGAGTGCAGAAACGATAGAAGCGGAACAAGCTGAAAACAGGTAATAATGCAGATAGATCTAATTGCGGTGGGTAAACGTATGCCTGCATGGATAGAAACTGCTGTTAAGGAATATTCAAAACGCTTGCCAAAGAACATTCAGTTCAAGATAGTCGAAATCGCACCCGCTCTTCGCGGAAAAAATAATAATGTTGAGTATTACAAAAAAAAAGAACAAGAGAATATCGAGCTGGCACTTACCCCTAAAGCTATCATCATTGCACTAGATGAACGAGGGGAAAGTATGAGCAGCGAAAAATTAGCGAATCAATTACAAGCATGGAATGACGAACAACAGCATATCAGTATTATCATCGGCGGCGCCGATGGCTTAGCTGATGAAATTAAAAAAAATGCAAATCATATATGGGCATTGTCTAGAATGACCATGCCTCATGGTTTAGCGAGAGTGATGTTGGTTGAGCAAATTTATAGAGCATGGGCGATCATTCAAAGTCATCCTTATCATAGAAAATAAATTTAATTTTTTATGCATGTGAAAAATAATATTCGATATCAAATTAAAATTTTGCATATCCTCAAGTTAAAAATCTATATAAATTTTGTTGTTTAATAGAACAAACAATTTATTTAAATAACTTGCAACAATCATGGTTAGTTAATATTTACTAACAACAATATTATTTTATCGACTTGAAAGCATCTAATGCGCGTAACCGAGAAAGTTTTAAGTTGACAATAGGCTTGGGATAATTTTTACCTAAGATAATGCCTGCTTTTTGCAAGACAGCATCGGGTGCTTCCCATGGATTAAAAAGATATTCATTAGGAAGAGATTTTAACTCTGGAACAAACTGCTTTGTGTAGTCCCCATTAGGATCAAACTTTTGACCTTGAATGCAAGGATTAAATATTCGAAAATAGGGAGCTGCATCTGCTCCACAACCCGCTACCCACTGCCAACTTGCACTATTATTAGCTAAGTCAGCGTCTAACAAACAATTCCAGAACCATCTTTCACCATGATGCCAGTGCAGTAATAAATTCTTTACTAAAAAAGAAGCAACAACCATGCGCAAGCGATTATGCATATAACCAGTTTTCCAAAGCTCTCGCATACCTGCATCGACCAGGGGATAACCAGTTTGACCCGTTTGCCAAGATTGTAAATAGTCTGCATTTTCTAACCATGGGAATTTATCAAACTTTTTTTGCAGATTATTACGTGGCAATTCGGGAAAATGGTAGAGAAGATTATGAGAAAACTCTCTCCACCCTAGTTCTCTCAAAAAATGATTTATATCATTAGTCTCTTTTTTTATTTTAATATCATACCAAATTTGATTTGGAGATATTTCACCAAAATGAAGATGCGGAGATAAACGAGAAACGCCGCTTAATGGTGGATAATCTCTATCGTTTTTATAGTTATTTAAACGAGCACCCTTGAAGTCTTCCAACGTTTTTCGTGCGCTTAATTCACCTATTTTCCAATAAGGCTCTAATTTTTTATGCCAACTAATAGTAGGTAATAACTTTAGGTTATCTATTGATGTTCCATTTAAATGGTCG
>CAJJDJ010000020.1 GCA_905182825.1 Thiotrichaceae bacterium UBA7359 | reverse complement strand
GTCTATATTTTAATCTTTTGGGTGGGGAGGGCAATTATTTAAGCTCCTTTCGCCTGAGACATTACTTCCTCTGCAAAATTATTGAGTTTTTTCTCAATTCCTTCGCCTACTTCATAACGAAGGAATGATATTACTGAAGCATTCACAGAATTTAGAAGTTCGCCTACAGTTTGATCTGAATCTTTAACATAAGGTTGACCAAGTAAGGTAATTTCTTTTAGAAATTTATTGATTCGACCAGCAACCATTTTTTCTATGATTTCGCTAGATTTACCACTCTCTTCAGCTTGTGCTGAAAATATTTCTTTTTCTTTCTTCAGAATGTCTTGAGACACTTCATCTTCACTAACACAAACCGGCTTACTAGCTGCAATATGCATCGCCAGATCTTTGGCCAAAGCTTCATCACCACCTTCAACTTCAACAATCACACCAATACGATTTCCATGCAAATAATGCCCAATTTGACCTTCTGTTGTTATCTTTTCAAAACGTCTAACGGTAATTTTTTCACCTATTTTAGCAATTATTTGCTGATTTGCTTCCTCTATTTTCTGATCACTGAAACTCAATCTCATTAATGCCTCAATATCAGAGGGGCATTGAGTGTCAATAGCTTCAATAACTTTCTCCGAGAAGTTAATAAAATTTTCATCTTTTGCTACGAAATCAGTTTCACAATTAATTTCCAGAATGATTGCACTTTTTTCACTCTTCTTAATTGAAATGATACCTTCAGCAGCTATCCGACCTGCCTTCTTTGCCGCATTTGCTGCACCAGATTTACGCATTTCTTCAATTGCGACCTCGACATTACCCTCGGCTTCATTCAAAGCCTTTTTGCAGTCCATCATCCCTGCACCAGTTCGTTCACGGAGCTCTTTAACCAATGAGGCAGTAATTTGCATCAGATATTCCTCTAAATTTCTTTGAATGATAATTAATAAATTTAATCTTTACTCTTCAGTTTCTGTTTTTACAGTAGTTTTCTTGCTGATTTTCTTAGTCGTTTTCTTTGCGATCTTTTTCTTAACAGCAGTCTTCTTCTTTGCCACCTTCTTTGAGATCTTTTGATCATCGTCTAGGACAACTTCTTGCTCTTCAACGTCACTAATTTTAACGCTTTTAGCTTTGCTTTGTATTTTTTTCTTAACTACCTTCTTAGCTATTTTAGACTTATCCCTTGTATCTTGAACAGAATCTATAGGAGCGCCAGACTCATCAATTTCTATTAATTCATCTTTATTTTCAGGACCTCCCAAATGAGCAATAGATTCACGACTATCAAGAATGGCGTCCGCCATACCCTTAGCATAAAGGGATATAGAGCGAATTGCGTCATCATTCCCTGGGATAACATAATCAACGCCTTTCAGACTGTTGTTACTATCAACGACACCCACTACAGGAATGCCGAGCTTTACAGCTTCACTAACAGCAATGTTTTCATAACCCACATCAATAATGAATATTGCATCTGGAATACCTTTCATGTCTTTAATACCAGATAAATTAGCTTCCAACTTTTCCAATTCGCGTCTCAACATAAGCTGTTCTTTCTTGTTTATGCGTTCAAGACGACCATCTGTTTGCATCGCTTCAATTTCTTTCAATCTTTTGATAGAGCCACGCACAGTCTTAAAGTTAGTTAATAAACCGCCCAACCATCTACGATTCACAAACGGCATACCACAGCGTTTAGCTTCTTCAGCAATTATTGACTGCGCAGAACGTTTAGTGCCCACAAATAATATCGTGCCCTTCTTTGAAGCCATTTTACTTACGTAATTGAAAGCCTCTTTATACAAAGGAAGTGTTTTTTCCAGGTTAATAATGTGAATTTTATTGCGCTGACCGAATAAATATGGTGCCATACTGGGGTTCCAGTATCGAGTTTGGTGGCCGAAATGAACACCAGCCTCTAGCATTTCACGCATAGTGACGTTAGACATGATAAATTCTCCTTTTTAGGGTTAAGGCCTCCGCATTCCCCATATACCAACCTACCAAAGTCTATTTTTGGCGGGCACCCTATATACGGTTAGAGCATGCGTGTGACGGTTAATTAATGTATTTGCGAAAATCGCGGACGCTTTATACCATACAACAACAACAACAACAATTATTAACGCCAATATATGGACTAGTAAATCTATGACTGCAACTATTAAAACTGCCGATGAAATTGAAAAAATGCGCGTGGCTGGTCGACTCGCTGCTGAAGTGTTAGAAATGATCGGACCCAAAGTAAAAAGCGGTATAACTACAGAAATGCTTGATCAAATTTGTCATGATTACATCATAAATAAGCAAAAGGCTATCCCAGCCCCGCTGAATTATCATGGGTTTCCTAAATCAATATGTACCTCTGTTAATCATGTCGTTTGTCATGGAATACCGGCCGGCAAAAAACTTAAGAATGGTGATATCATTAATATCGATATAACCGTTATAAAAAATGGCTATCATGGTGATACTAGTAAAATGTTTTATGTTGGCGAACCATCCATTCGTGCAAAACGACTGGTTGAAGTTACTTATGAATGTATGAAAAAAGGTATTCAGTTAGTCCGGGCTGGGGTTTGCTTAGGAGATATCGGACATGCCATACAAACCTTGGCCGAGAATAATAACTTTTCAGTAGTTAGAGAATATTGTGGTCATGGTATTGGCAAGGGATTTCATGAGGAACCACAAATAGTTCATTACGGCAAACCAAACACTGGCTTTAAACTAGAATCAGGCATGACAATCACCATCGAACCGATGATTAATTTAGGTAAGCGTGAAGTTAAATTACTATCTGATGGCTGGACGGTAGTAACACGTGACAAAGAGATCTCCGCGCAATGGGAACATACTGTGCTTGTTACTGAAAATGGTTATGAAGTATTAACTGCTCGTCCAGATGAAAAATATTAGTTCATCATGAGTAATATCATCACAGATAAGTACTTGTTTAATGAAATCCTTTTTCGGCGTGAACTAAAACAACAAAATGAGCCATTAACAACCTTTAAATCAACTCTAAAAAATGGCTACCATTATCTCACCGAAGAGTTTAAATCTGGCAAAAATATTGAATTAATTGTCAAAAAACAAGGTTGGTTTATAGATCAATTACTTATGATCGCATGGGAACAATTTGTTGAGTCTAAAGGTTTTACCTTGGTTGCGGTCGGTGGTTATGGTCGCTCCGAACTACTACTCGCATCAGACATTGACATTATGATTCTTGAAATGCGATGGGAAAATAAAAAATCTAAAGAAAAAATTTCATTATTTCTTACTTTCTTATGGGATTTCGGTCTTGAAGTTGGTCACAGTGTTAGGACTATAAGTGAATGCAAATATGAAGCAAAAAATGACATCATGATTATGACAAATATTATGGAGTCCAGATTTCTTTGTGGAAATGAAACGCTTTACGAAAAAATGCGTGACGCAACAAGTCCTAAAAAAATTTGGCCAGCACGAAAATATTTTGAAGCTAAATTAATAGAACAACAAATACGCCATAAGAAATATGATGATTCTGAATGTAAGCTTGAGCCTAACATAAAGGAATCGCCTGGTGGACTAAGAGACATTCAAATGATCAGTTGGGTTGCCAAACGACATTTTGACAATATCGATTTGAGCAGTCTAATAAATCATGAGTTTCTAACCAAAGAAGAATATGCTTTGCTTGAAACTGGAAGGAATATACTCTGGCGCGTTCGTTTTGCCTTACACATGACAACAAATCGGCGTGAAGATCGCTTGCTTTTTGAATTTCAACGACCTGTAGCAGAGTCGCTCGGATTTAGCAGTAAAGACAATGCTTGTATTGAAGAATTCATGAAAAT